>JAGQYZ010000480.1:2340-6785 GCA_020435865.1 Aequorivita sp.
TGGTTCAGTTCCCAAGAGATCTGGGATTGAATTTCCATAATTTCATTAGCACGGTCCATTTTCACATCTTCCGGCACGTCATCTTCAAGATTGTAAGCGTGTGTGTTTTCTTCGTGAGAATACGTAAAACAACCCAAACGCTCAAAACGCATATCTTTTACCCACTGTTTCAGCGTTTGGAAATCTTCCTCGGTTTCTCCCGGATAGCCAACAATTAGCGTTGTTCTAATTGCCATTTCTGGAACTGCCGCACGGAATTCTTCCAATAGTTTTGTAGTTTTTGCCTTTGTGGTTCCACGGCGCATGGATTTCAAAATAGGATCTGCAATATGTTGCAGTGGAATATCTAAATAATTACAGATTTTCGGTTCGTTTCGCATCACTTCCAAAACATCCATCGGAAAACCTGTTGGAAATGCATAATGCAACCGAATCCACTCAATGCCTTCAACTTTCACCAATTTTTGAAGCAATTCTGCAAGGTTTCGTTTTTTGTATAAGTCTAACCCGTAATATGTTAAATCCTGTGCAATTAAAATAAGTTCTTTAACACCTTTTGCGGCAAGCTTTTCAGCTTCAATTACCAAATCTTCCATAGGTGTGCTTCGGTGTTTTCCGCGCATAATTGGAATAGCGCAGAATGAACATGGACGATCACAACCTTCTGCTATTTTGAAATAGGCGTAGTTTTTTGGGGTTGTGGTGATACGTTCGCCAATAAGTTCATGCTTGTAATCTGCGCCCAGAGCTTTCAGCAAACCTGGAAGTTCCGTGGTTCCAAAATATTCATCCACATTCGGAATTTCCTTTTGAAGGTCCGGTTTATACCTTTCAGAAAGACAACCCGTAACAAAAACTTTATCAACCATTCCCTCTTCCTTCTTTTGTACGTATTCTAGAATGGTGTTAATGCTTTCTTCCTTTGCATTCGCAATAAAACCACATGTATTGATCACCACTATATTACCCTCTTCCTCGTGCACAACTTCCTTATTGTTGGCTTGCAATTGGCCCATCAACACTTCGCTATCATATACATTCTTGGAGCAGCCAAGGGTTACAACGTTTATTTTGTTCTTTTTTAAGGTTTTGGTACGCATATAGATTTTTATTATCGGGGTGCAAAGATACCACGAAAAATCTGAAACAAATCATAAAACAAGCTACTGAATATGGCCTGATAAATGTTGGCTTTCAACCAACAGTAACTGAATAGTGCCAACTTTTTTAAGTAACTTTACGCTTCTAAAAAATTATTAAAATGAAAAAAATAACATTCTTGCTGGCCTTTTTTTGTGCTGGCTTTTTGTTTGCACAAAAAACAATGACACCTGAACTTTTATGGCAGGTAAAAAAAGTAAGTCCAATTGGTATTTCTGATGACGGAAAAGAGCTTTTCTACAAAGTTTCCACCCCAAATATGGATGAAAACAGTTTTGATTCAAAGTATTATAAAATGTCCGTGTCTGGTGGAAATTTTACTGAAATTTCAAAAGACGAAGCAAAGGTGACGGATAAAAACCTTTCGCCAAACGGACAGTATCTTTTAATGAACAAACCTGTTCATGTAAAAGATGTTACCGGAAAAGATCTTTTTTCAGATTTACCAAAGTCTGATGCATATGTATATACTTCCTTAGATTACAGACATTGGGATACCTGGAACGACGGAAGCTACAACCACGTTTTTTACAAAGATGTGAATAGCGGAGCTGAAACTGATATCACGCCAGAACAACCTTATTACACGCCTCAAGCTCCTTTTGGTGGCGACGAGGATTATGTTTGGGGACCGAAAGGTGAAAATATTTATTACGTAAGCAAAAAAGTTGCTGGTACGGAATATGCCGTAAGTACCAATACCGATATTTATAAATACAATCTTGACAATAAAAAAACTGAAAATTTAACTGAAGAAAATAAAGGTTATGATACGCAACCAGCATTTTCAAAAGCTGGAGCGTTGGCATATTTGCAGATGAAAACTGCGGGGTATGAAGCTGATAAAAACGATATTATTGTACTGCAAGATGGAGTTAAACAAAACCTTACTTCTCAATGGGACGGAACAGTAAATGGCTTTTTATGGGCAAGCAACAATAAGGATATTTATTTCACAGCTCCAGTTGATGGAACGCAACAAATTTTTAAGGTGGATTATCCTGGAAAAACTAGAAAAATGCCAGTCGTTGAGCAACTTTCCAAAGGTCAGTTTGATGTTACTGGTATTGTTACCGAAAACAACGGCCAATTGATTGTTACCAGAACTGATATGAATCATGCTTCCGAGATTTTTTCTTTTGATTTAAAAAGCAAAATTTTCAAACAAATTACACAAGTAAATACTGAGTTCTACGGAAAACTGGATTTGCCAACAGTTGAAAAAAGAATGGTAACAACCAAAGACGGCAAACAAATGTTAGTTTGGGTTATTCTTCCACCAAACTTTGACAAAAATAAAAAATATCCAACCTTGCTTTATGCGCAAGGTGGGCCGCAATCTGCACTTTCACAATTTTATTCAACACGTTGGAATTTTCAGTTGATGGCTTCGGAAGGGTACATTATTGTAGCGCCAAACCGTCGTGGAATGCCAGGCCACGGTGTGGAATGGAACGCAGAAATAAGTGGCGATTGGGGTGGAAAAGCAATGCAGGATTATCTTGATGCAATTGATGATATCTCCAAAGAACCCTATGTAGATACAAATAGATTAGGTGCGGTAGGTGCAAGTTTTGGAGGTTATTCAGTGTTTTGGCTAGCCGGAAATCACGATGGTCGTTTCAAAACTTTCATTGCTCATGATGGTGTTTTTGATACCCGTTCTATGTATAGTACCACGGAAGAACTATTTTTTGTAAACCATGATCTTGGTGGTGCTTATTGGGATAAAAACAATGCTACTGCACAGAAATCCTTTAACGAATTCAATCCTATAAGTTATGTTGATAAATGGGACGCTCCAATAATGATAGTTCAAGGCGGAAAAGACTACCGCGTGCCTATTGAACAAGGTTTAGGTGCTTTTCAAGCCGCACAATTAAGGGGGATAAAAAGTAAACTTCTTTATTTTCCTGATGAAAATCACTGGGTACTAAAACCACAAAATGCACTGGTATGGCAACGTGAATTTTTTAGCTGGCTGAAGGAAACACTTTAAAATTCTTTAAGCTTTAGGACAAAAATAAAAAAGCCTCGAATTCAAAAATGAAATATTTTTGAATTCGAGGCTTTTTTTTGAAGAATTTATTTGAAGAAAGAATCAACAAACTCAAATTTATTGAAAACCTGAAGGTCTTCCATCCCCTCGCCTACGCCAATATATTTCACAGGAATTTTAAATTGGTCGCTGATGCCAATAACCACTCCACCTTTTGCGGTTCCATCAAGTTTTGTAACGGCTAGTGAAGACACCTCTGTTGCGGCTGTAAATTGTTTTGCCTGTTCAAAAGCATTTTGACCAGTGGAACCGTCCAAAACCAAAAGTACATCGTGTGGCGCATCAGGAATAACTTTTTGCATCACGCGCTTCACTTTTGTGAGTTCGTTCATCAAGTTTACTTTATTATGAAGTCGTCCAGCAGTATCAATAATAACAACATCTGCATTTTGGTTTACGGCACTTTGAAGCGTATCAAAAGCCACGCTGGCAGGGTCGCTGCCCATGTTCTGCTTTACGATGGTAACATCAGTTCTATCCGCCCAAATCTGTAATTGATCAATCGCCGCTGCACGAAAGGTATCCGCCGCACCCAAAACAACTTTCTTACCAGCTTTTTTAAATTGATACGCAAGCTTACCAATAGTTGTAGTTTTTCCGACACCGTTCACACCAACGACCATAATAACATACGGTTTTTTGTTTTCAGGAACTTCAAATTCGGAAGCATTTCCAGAGTCTATTTCACTTAAAAGCCCCGCAATTTCCTCACGAAGAATTTGATTGAGTTCATCAGTTCCCAAGTATTTATCCTTGGAAACACGGGCTTCAATTCTATCAATTATTTTTAGGGTCGTATTTACACCAACGTCACTAGAAACAAGGACTTCTTCCAAATTGTCCAAAACATCATCATCAACTTTACTTTTCCCAGCAACAGCTTTGCTCAGTTTATCTAAGAAAGAGGTTTTGGATTTTTCCAGCCCTTTGTTGAGTGTTTCTTTTTTTTCTTTTGAAAATATTTTTTTAAATAAGCTCATTTTGTGGTCGTCAGTTGTCTATTTTTAGGGCAGAATGCCAAAAATTAATTTCGAAAGGGCAAAAATACAAAAAGCCACCTTCGCAAAAAAGTGGCTTTTTCTGAATATTTTAAGCTGGTTATTTTTTGTTCAACCAGTCGTTTACAAATTCTGGAGCCATAATAGACTCAGAAAATGTATATGCTCCTGTTTTTGGCGATTTAACCATTTTTATTGCTTTGGTTAAACGCTTTGAACCTGTTTGT
>JAGQYZ010000481.1 GCA_020435865.1 Aequorivita sp.
CCTTTTCTTTGATGTGAAGTTTTCCCTTTTCAAAAAGAAAATAGGCGAAACCGTTTATGGAATCGGCTGGCTTCCATTGGGAGGATACGTAAAAATATCGGGGATGATTGACGAGAGCATGGACAAGGAACAAATGGCCGGACCACCACAGCCCTGGGAATTCCGAAGCAAACCAGCTTGGCAAAGGCTTATTATTATGCTTGGCGGGGTAACAGTGAATATTATTGTGGGGTTTGTAATCTACATGGGAATTCTTTATTTCTACGGAAGAAATGTAACTACAAATGCAGACATTCCGCAAGGTTTTTCAGTTACTGAACAATTTAAGGATTACGGTTTTCGTGATGGAGATCACATTTTAAGTGTAAATGGCAAACCTATGGAAGACGTTATGGACATTAACAGATATATCTTTCTGCGTGATGTTTCTGAAGTTGAAGTGAAGCACAGTGACGGAACTGTTGAAACCATTTCAGTTCCAGAAGATGCCGGAACCAAAATGTTTCAAAACGATACGCATTTTCCTTTTCTGCCAAGACAAAATCTAGTTTTAGATTCCGTATGGACCGACTATCCTGCACAAAAGGCTGGTTTATTAAAATCAGACAAAATTGTTTCGCTAAATGGTCAGAATATTGAATATTTCGACGAATTTGAACAAATAGCTAAAGCCAATAAGAATAAAGAAAACGTATTAGTTGTTTCGCGAGGCAATCAATTGGATACATTAAGAATTATTCCAGATGACAAAAAAACCTTTGGCGTATCATTTTCTAAAAAAGAAATCATATCACAAGTAGATAAAACCGAAATAAAATACTCTGTAGGTGAAAGCATCGTCGGCGGAATAGGTTTTGGATATAATACCCTAAAAGATTACGTTTCCCAATTCAAATATGTGTTCACCAAAAAAGGCGCTACACAAGTAGGCGGTTTTGGCGCCATTGGCAATCTATTCCCAGATGTATGGGACTGGCAAAGTTTCTGGGCAACCACGGCTTTAATATCAATAATCCTCGCTTTTATGAACATTCTACCAATTCCAGCATTGGATGGTGGGCATGTAATGTTTCTTCTTTATGAAATTGTTACAGGCAGAAAACCGAACGACAAGTTTATGGAATATGCCCAGATGGTAGGCTTCTTCATTTTGATAGCCTTGGTTCTGTTCGCCAACGGAAACGATATTTATCGTTGGTTGTTTGAATAAGACATAGTACATAATCTTTTCAAAAAATACTTCGGAAAACCAACCGAAGTATTTTTTTTAAATCTTTTGATGACAACTCCATTACTTTCCCGATGTGTTAAAAATGGTTATATTGAATTTCTGCTTTTGGGCAATAAAATAGGTAATGGATTAGTTCTTTTAAACGAAAAAAAATATCCACTTATCTTAAGTTGTTCAAAAAATTTAAAACGATTGCAGATAAATTGTATCTTTCTGTATTGTTTTATAACCAATGCAGAAAAAAAGCATCCAAAAATCAAACGATTTGCCATTTAACGAAACGGTAGTGCTCATTAAACAAAATGATGCTACTACTTTAAAAATTTTGTATAAAACCAACTTTGCGAAAGTGAAACGCTATGTACTTAAAAACAGTGGCGACGAGCAACAAGCGAAGGATGTTTATCAAGAAGCATTTGTAGCAATGTGGCGAAATATAAAAGATGATAAATTTTCTTCTGAAAGCGAAACCGCTATCAATGGTTATCTTTTTCAGATTGCAAAATATAAATGGCTGGATTACGTTCGTTCCGTGAAATATAAAAACACAACTTTCATAAATCGTGAAATTGAATATGACGAACCCGATACTGATGAAAACGAAATACAAAATAAAAAGATTAAGCTAATTATGGATTCCATAAACCAACTTGGAGAACGCTGCCAGTTGTTGCTGAAACTCTTTTATTTTGAACGAAAATCTTTTAAAGAAATAGCAGAAATTATGGCTATGGACGAAGCCTCGGCTCGGAATGCAAAATATCGATGCCAAGAACAGTTAAAAAAAATGACCCAAGTTATCCCAAATGGAACCAAATAAAAAAATGCAGAACAATCAGGAAACTCAAGATCTTATTGATGCCTACTTTTTAGATGCACTGAACGCAGATGATCTTGCCGATTTTAAGAAACGAATGGAGTTATTTCCAGACTTTCGTGCCTTAGTTGAAGAGCAGAAAACTTTAATTAGAGGCGTGGAAGAGCACACGTTAAAAAATGCTATGGAAGATTTTCACTCAGAAATTGTAGAAGAGCCTAAAAAGAAATGGCAATCACCTAGTTGGTTAGCTTTAGCCGCTTCTTTTTTAATACTTATCTCTGTAAGTACCTGGGCAATCCTAAGCAATAGAAATTCATCAGATAAGGTCTTTGCTGCAAACTTTAAACCAGATCCTGGTCTTCCAACCACTATGGGAACATCTTCTAATTATGATTTTTATTACGGAATGGTAAACTACAAACGCAAAGAATATAGCGAAGCTATTTCACGTTGGGAAACACTTTATGCAGCGAATCCAGAAAACGATACCGTGGTTTATTTCTTAGGTGTTGCAAATTTGGCAAATGGCAACGCTCGTCAAGCTGAAAAATATCTGCAATCCGCAAAAGAAAAACCCAAAAGTTCTTTTTATGAAGATGCCCTATACTATCTAGCTTTGGCCCTCCTAAAAGAAAACAAGATAGATGAGGCAAAAGAAATTCTTGCAAAAAGTACTTCTCCAGCCAGTATAGTGCTACTTAAAGAAATTAAACCCCTTTAGATTTTCCTAAATTTTCTTAGTATCGAATCATAAAAAACAAAATTCATAAAGTTTTATTTTTTATTTTGATGGAATTAAAAAATAGGTATATTTGCAACCGCTAAAGCAAAATTCCTCCTTAGCTCAGTTGGTTAG
>JAGQYZ010000482.1 GCA_020435865.1 Aequorivita sp.
AAAAGAAAAAAGTGGAAATGACCGAAGACGAAAAAACGGTTTACACACTTTTAAAAGCCAATTCACCCATTGTTTTGGAAACGCTAAAAACCCAAAGCGGCCTGAGCAACAAAAAATGGGACAAGGCCATAAAAGGCTTGACTGCTTCTAAGGTTGCGAAAGTTGAAAAGACGGATGAAAACTTAATGGTTTCCGTTTTATAACAACCTCATCACATTATTTAAAAAGGAAATTACCGTAACGTAGTTTCCTTTTTTTATGGTGTTTAGAAAAGTTGCGCCAAAAATTATTCAAATTACTTTATACAGAATTCTTTGAATTATAATCCTTTACTGTTACATTTGGCAATCTAATTAAAACTTCTAAACCAAAATCTTTTATGAAAAGACTTTTATTCACATTGCTATTATTGTGTTTTACACAGTTTTTCTTTGCCCAAGCAAGTAAGGAAAGTGTTGCACAAAGTTGGATGGATGCAAATATGCCCATCAACAAAACAAATCAAAGCTTCGCCATGTTAAACAGCCATTCCGGCCCTTCAGGTGAGACATTTCGTTTCTATCATACCGTTAATGGTGTGGAAGTTTTTGATTCTTCCGTGGCGGTTCACGTTTCTAACAACAACCAAGTAACCTACCATGCCAGTACTTTTGATAGTGCTGTTGAAACTATTGATACCAACCCTTCAATTTCTGCAGATGATGCTTTGAATGCAGCAAAAACTGCTTTGAACATAGAAGGCTATATTTCACAAAAAGATATAAAGCTATATGTTTATGATAAGTTAGGAAGCACTCAACTGGTTTATCGCGTAACCACTATGTCTGAATTCCGAATGGGGAACTGGGAAACAATTGTTGATGCAAAAACAGGAGCTATTTTAAGCACGCAAGATATTGCTATTTATGAAAAAAATCCAAAAGGAATAAAAAATCCAGTTGCACCAACAACTATGGCGACAGGAACAGCAATGGTTTATGATCCGGACCCACTAACCAAAACAGGAAACATTTATGGTGGAAATTATGTTGATAATAACGACCAAACCAACACCGAACTGGATGCCGCAAGAACGGCAGTTAGTCTTTTAGATATAGAATTTGATGGAACCAATTATAGACTAAGAGGCCCTTATACCGAAATTGCAGAGTTAGGAGCTCCTTCAACAGGATTATTTATTCAAAACTCACCAGATTTTAGCTTTACGCGCGATGAACAAGGTTTTGAAGCTGCAAACTGTTATTATCATATAGACAAAACTTTCCGATACATCAACGATGATTTAGGAATTCCTTTAGTATCAATCTTCAATGGCGGTGTGGTTCGTTATGATCCGCACGGTGCCAATGGTGCAGACAATTCATTTTATAGTGCCGGTAGTCTTCAGTTTGGTGAAGGTGGCGTAGATGATGCCGAAGATATGGACGTAGTGCTTCACGAGTTGGGTCACGGACTTCACGATTTTGTTACCAATGGTCACATTAGTCAAGTAAATGGTTTAAGTGAAGGAACTGGAGATTATTGGGCAAATTCCTATAAAAGAGGTTTAGGTTTTTGGGATATTACCGATCCACAATATTTCTGGGTTTTTGGATGGGATGGTCACAATCCATTCTGGGCAGGAAGAGTAACCAATTATGGTGCTATGTATCCAGGGGGTCTTACAGGGTCTATCCACACTGACGGACAAATATGGGCTACCGTGTTACTTGAAATATGGGAAATAATAGGCAAGGAAAAAATGGATGCTGCAGTTTTGGAAGGACTTGCAATGACAAATAGCAACACCAACCAGCAAAATGCTGCTATTGCAGTACGTCAAGCAGCTATAGATATGGGCTACACTTGCCCAGAAATTGATGCCTTTACAGATAGGTTTGAAGCGAGAGGGTACACCTTACCTGTATATATATGTGATCCAAACGCATGTGATATTTTTGATATAGCGGCTACAAACATCTCTCCGTGTAATGACAATGGAACCCCGGGTGATGGCAGTGA
>JAGQYZ010000483.1 GCA_020435865.1 Aequorivita sp.
ACCCGGTATGTACCCGCGCTGTGCCAAGCCATTCTTATAAATAATCCGCCGTAATGGCCGTAATCTGCGGGCCACCAATCTTGGGACTCAGTCATTAAATTTTTTAAATCCCTTTTTAGCGCGTCGTAATCAAGTTTTTTAAATTCTTTTTTATAGTCAAAATCATTGCCCATGGGGTCCGATTTTGAATCTTGCTGGCGCAGCACATTCAACCGTAAACTGTTCGGCCACCAATCACTGTTTCTCGTACCGCCGCCAGCCACTTGGTGCTGTACGTTGCCAAAATAAGGACATTGTGCGGTGTTATCATTAATTTCCCAAACATCGCTGGTATTGCCGCTTGGTTTTCCGTTTTTATGATAATTTTTGTCTTTTGTATCTTCCATAATAATATGCTTTTAGAGGTGTGCCTACGAAATTACCATTTTATATTGTCGTTTCAAACCAAAAACCAATCGGATGATTTAATCTGTGGATTGATAAAACTTATACTGAAAAGAGGAAACAATTGATTTTTAAAATCATAAATGCTGGAGAATTTTTGCAGCTTCAGCCAAGGTTTCGTCAGTCTTTGCAAAACATACACGAATTTGTTTGAAATCTTTTTTGCCCTCATTAAAAACCGAGGTGGGAATGGTGGCAATTTTCAATTCCTTTGTAAGTCTTTCGGCGAAAGCGATATCGTTTTCATTTGAAATTTCCGAAAATTCAAGCATTTGGAAATAGGTGCCTTTTGAAGGAATAATTTTAAAATTGGAGCCTTCCATAAGGTACAAAAATAAATCGCGCTTTTGCTGATAAAAATCTCCAAGTTTTAAATAATGGCTTTCATCTTTTAAATAAGTTGCGAGTGCTTTCTGAACTGGGTGATTTACACAGAAAACAACGAATTGATGCACTTTTTGAAACTCCTTCATCAAATTTTCGGGTGCGGCGCAATACCCCATTTTCCAACCCGTATTGTGAAATGTTTTTCCGAAAGAAGTCGTAATAAAACTTCGCTCCGCCAAAGCTTCAAATTTTGATGCGCTTTGATGAATATTTCCGTCGAAAATGATATGTTCATAAACCTCATCGCTTAAAACCAACAGATTATTTTTCTCTGCCAGATTTTGCAATTGAAGCATATCTTCTTTAGAAAACAGCATTCCGCTTGGATTGTGCGGACTATTGATGATAATCATTTTCGTTTTTGAAGAAATCTTATCCGAAACTTCCTGCCAATCCACAGCATAAAAAGGAGGTTTCAGTTGAATGGGAACAATTTTTCCCCCGAACAATTCCACCGTTGGCGCATAACAATCATAAGCCGGTGTAAAAATAATTACTTCATCACCTTTGCCAATAGTAGCTGCGATTATTGTGAAAATAGCTTGCGTTGCACCAGCGGTAATCGTAATTTCAGTTTCCGGATTGTAAAAACGGTTGTGGAGGGTTTCAATTTTTTTTGAAATTTCCATTCGCAATTCAAAATCTCCGGGCATTGGTGCGTACTGGTTATAACCATCGCGCATTGCGTTGTCTACCAAAGCGTTCAACGCAGGGTCGCTGGGGAAGTTTGGGAATCCCTGAGAAAGGTTAAGGGCATGGTGTTCTGTCGCCATTTTGCTCATTTTGGCGAAGATGGAGGTTTCTATATTTGGAAGTTTTGAATTAATCATTCTGTCCTGTATTTATGTACACCAAAA
>JAGQYZ010000484.1 GCA_020435865.1 Aequorivita sp.
AAATAGCGCCCCCAACGTGGGCCATCAATCCACCGGCATTCCCAGATGTTGGTATCTGTACTAAACCATAAAGAAAAAAAGCCAAAGCGATGTGCCAAAGTTTAATAGTGAATTTGAAAATGCGAACTTCGGTATTTGGAGTATAAGTGGCAATGAAAATCATTATTGCCGTAACCGCACCCGAAGCACCGATTAAATAACCCCGACTTTCAGCAAAAACTGGAAAAAGATTGTATGACAAAACAAAAAGCAAACCTCCAAAAAGCGCACCCAGCAAATAGATTGTAAGCAAGCGTTTCCCTGTAAAAAGATTCAAAACGAAATTCCCAAACCAGTAAAGCATAATCATATTGAAAAGAATATGCCAAAACCCAAAATGCAGAAAACCATAGGTAATTAAAGTCCAAGGGTGGAATAGCAGTGTATCAAAATTATCGCTCAAAACAAACCACCGCGTCAGATACTGTGGGCTTATACTGAAGAAAAAAGAGCCAAGGCTAACAACCAAAAACACCGCTACATTGATAACGATGAGCTTGACCAAAACATTGGCCATTTTATATTGATATGCAAGATTGGGTGCTGCCATAATTAATTCCAGCGATGGTTGTCAAAACTGTTTTTTCTCCAGTACCAAGCCATAATAAAGCCGAAAAGCGCGCCACCCACGTGAGCAAAATGTGCAATTCCAGTCTGTGCTCCTGAAATTCCAAGAACCAAGTCCAATAAAATCAGTACAGGAATAAAATATTTTGCTTTAATGGGGATAGGAAGAAAAATAAGCATCAGCTCAATATTTGGAAACATAATTCCGAAAGCTACCAAGACACCATAAATTGCGCCCGAAGCTCCTAAAGCTACACCATTAAAAGTATTAATCATACTTTGAAGGGTTTCAATCGGTACTGAATTTAATATAGAAGTGTTATATTCTCCTGTCTTTAAGAAATTTACGACTTGTTCGTGGCTCATTCCTGCATCCATAAGAGCCTCCATTCCGCTGTGCACATGGTAGTAGTTTATTAAAGTATAAATCAAAGCCGAGCCAAGTCCTGCGGAAAAGTAAAAGAAAAGAAACTTTTTTTGCCCCCAGCGCATTTCCAGCGGCGAACCAAAGGCCCATAGCGCATACATATTAAAAAGAATATGCATAAAGCCCCCGTGCATAAACATAGATGTCAATGGTTGCCAATATTGAAAGTTCGGGTTTTCAAAATAGTATAAATCCAATAGCCGGTCAGCTAAACCATGTGTAAATTGCGCTCCAATAAAAAAGAGCACATTTACAATTAAAAGAAATTTTACGGTATCGGTTATTCTTCCCATTTACATAAATTTTTTATCAAGATCACTTGCATCTAAAGTTCTAAAAACTGGCTTGTTGGTCGGGCTCACGGTTGGCTCTTTACAGGCAAACAATTGGTTTATTAAATGTTCCCGTTCTTCTTTATTCAAAAAAACACCTGTTTTTACAGCCATACTTGCCGCCATTGATTTTGCCAACATATCATTTTGGCTAAAACCGCTGTCAGGTACTTCTTCTTTTATATCGTGAACCAATTGGCTGAGCAAATTTACAACATGGCTCTCAAGTATCAACACTGGAATTCCGCTAATCTCAATTGTTTCCTCTTTCAGTTCTGAAAAAACAAAACCAGTATTTTCAAGTTGTTCTCGGACTTTTTCAATTATTTCAACATCGGGTTTTGAAAAATGTAATTGCAGCGGAAATAATAATTGCTGGCTAACAGCTTCTTTTACAGTGATATTTTTCAAAAGCTCTTCGTAAAGAATCCGTTGGTGCGCCAGGTTTTGATGAATAACCATCATCCCGTTTTTTAGTGGGCTTATAATGTATTTATTTTGAAGTTGAAAGGTTATCTGTCCAGTTTCAGCCTCCGTGTTTTCAAAAAGGCTGCCGGTTACTTCTTCGCTTTCAAACTCAATATCACCTATGGCAGAAACCGTATTTTTTTCATCTTTCAGGCCAACATAAAGTGATTCCCACGAAGCAGCTTGTTCACGCTTAAAAGGAAAATTTATATTGCCCTGTTTCGGTTTTTCTTTAAAAGGATTAAAATCTCGATCTACTTCTACAGAAGGTGCCGTGGGCAATTTTTTGCTGTATTCATAGGGCGTGTCAAAGCCTTTGTCCCTTTCAAAATCAAGTACTGGTGCTATGTTGAATTGTCCCAAACTGTGCTTTATTGTAGCACGAAGCATGGCATAAATGGAATGCTCGTCATCAAACTTTATTTCAGTTTTTGTGGGATGGATGTTGATATCGATGGAATGTGGGTCCACTTCCAAAAATAAGAAATAACCTGGATGGATATTGTTTTTCATCAATCCTTCAAAGGCCGAAGATACTGCATGGTGTAAATATGGACTTTTAATGAAACGGTTGTTCACAAAGAAAAACTGCTCTCCCCTGCTCTTTTTCCCAAATTCAGGTTTTAGAACAAAACCTTCAATCTTTAAAATTTCGGTTTCCTCGCTAACGGGAACCAATTTTTCATTGGTTTTACTTCCAAAAACATTCACAATCCGCTGCCTTGAGTTTGACGATGGAAGATTGAAAACATCGCTCCCATTGTGAAGCATTTGAAATGATACATTTGGATGCGCTAAAGCGACACGGTGGAACTCATCAATAATATGGCGGGTTTCCACGGGATTGCTTTTTAAAAAATTTCTGCGTGCGGGAATATTGTAAAAAAGGTTTTTTACTGAAATAGTTGTCCCTTTTGGAACCACCGTAGGCTCTTGCGAGATTACTTTGCTGCCTTCGATCGTTAAATGCGTTCCTATTTCTGAATTTTCGGTTTTCGTTTTTAATTCCACATGCGCAATTGCTGCAATTGCAGCCAACGCTTCTCCGCGAAAGCCCTTGGTGTGTAAATTAAAAAGATCTTCAGCAGACTTAATTTTTGAAGTGGCATGGCGCTCAAAACTGAGCCGCGCATCGGTAACGCTCATCCCTATTCCATTGTCGGTAACTTGAACGAGGGTTTTGCCGGCATCTTTAATTAGGAGTGTAATTGAGGTTGCTTTGGCATCAATGGCATTTTCCAGTAATTCCTTCACTACCGAGGCGGGTCGCTGAACAACTTCACCAGCTGCAATTTGGTTTGCAACGTGATCTGGTAATAACTGAATAATATCTGCCATTAAAATTTATGCGTAGAAAATAGATAAGTCGAATTCAATAATAAACAGGAAAATAAGCACGAGTATTGCAATTATCACAATCAGCCTTCGGTTTGCGTTTCTATCGGAAGATTGGCGTAAATCTGCCCAAGCGGTTTTAAATTTTCCTTTTAAACCTTTGTTATCGCCAACCGTGGTTCGGAATTGATCAAATTTATGGCCCATTGAAAATGGACTGCTTTCACCCTCATGTTCGAAATGGCGTGGTTGATAACTGTACTTTTTGTTTTTTCTTTTGCTTATTAGTCCCATAATTGTTGTGCTTCAAAGTTACTGAAAATACTATGTTTTCTAAAACGTTTCTGAAGCTTGTTTTAAACAATTATGATGCCGTTTTCAGTTAGCAGT
>JAGQYZ010000485.1 GCA_020435865.1 Aequorivita sp.
TATCTCGCTTCGGGTAATACACCTAAAAATGACATTATCATTCTTTTTTCCGATGCCGAGGAAATTGGGCTGGATGGCGCCAAGCTTTTTGTCAATGAACATCCTTGGGCAAAAAATGTAGGATTGGTACTTAATTTTGAAGCGCGTGGTACTAGCGGTCCCAGCAATATGATTTTGGAAACCAACGGCGGAAATTCAAAGTTGGTGAAAGAATTTATACAAGCCAATCCAGATTTCCCAGTAGCTTCTTCGTTAATGTACAGCGTTTATAAAATGTTACCCAACGATACCGATTCCACTGTTTTTAGGGAAGACGGCGATATTGATAGTTTTTTCTTCGCCTTTATTGACAGTCATTTTAACTATCACACTGCCAATGACACATTTTATAATTTAAGTAGAAATTCTCTGGCCCATCAAGGTAGTTACCTGCTCCCGCTCATTCATTATTTTGCCAATGCTGATCTTTCAAAGTTGAAATCGAAGACGGATGATGTTTATGTGAACCTACCGTTGCTAAAAATGATAAGCTACCCTTTTTCATGGATTTTGCCCATGCTCATTTTAGCAACATTAATATTTCTTTATTTAATTTTTTATGGACTTTACAAAAGAAGATTGAACGGAAAAATGATAGCGGTGGGCTTCGTTCCTTTCCTACTTTCTCTTATTTTCTGTGGAATTTTGGGGTTTTTTGGATGGAAATTTATTTTGGCAATTTATCCACAGTATCTCGAAATACAACAAGGTTTCACCTATAATGGACATTGGTATATTGCGTTTTTTGTTTTTCTTTCGTTGGCGATTACGTTTGGGGTTTATAAAAAGTTTGGTAAAAAGTTCAATGAGCCTTCATTTTATGTTGCTCCGCTATTGTTCTGGTTATTGATAAACGTAGCAGTATTTATTATTCTAAAAGGTGCTGCCTTCTTTATTATTCCTGTATTTTTTGGATTGTTGTCATTTTTTGTAATGCTTCGACAGGAACGCCCCAGCCTTTTGGCGATGACGCTTTTGGGAGCTCCCGCGCTGTTTATTTTTGCGCCACTCATTCAATTTTTCCCAGTTGGTCTAGGCTTAAAAATGCTTGTGATTAGTTGTGTATTCACTGTTTTGCTTTTTACTATATTGTGGCCAGTCTTTGGGTATTATAAAGGGAAAGGAATACTTTCTGTTTTATGCTTACTACTTTCGGTATTTTTCTTCATAAAGGCACATTCAAAAAGTGATTTTTCTGAAGAACGGAAAAAACCAAACAGCCTTGTTTATTTTAAAGATGCCGACGTTGAAAAAACTTATTGGCTCACTTATGACAAAGAAATTGACGAATGGACACAACAATATTTAGGTGAAAAGCCCGAAACAACAACTGAAAATTTAGCCGAAGCTCCATACAATAAATATGGTTATACATATAGCTATATGAATGAAGCTCCCGAAAAAAACATTCCAGATTTTGAAATTATTTTGGATAAAGATACTGTAGTTGAAAACCTTCGAAATGTACTGTTTACAATTGTTCCGAAACGAAAAGTGAACAAAATTGATTTGTACAGCGACCAATTTGTTTCGTTTAAATCTTTGGAATTCAATGGGCAAAAAGCTTCACTTTACAATGAAAAAAATAAAGATTACCGGGGCACAAAAAATGATGCGCTCATCAATTATTACGTATCTGAAAATGATTCCCTAAAAGTGAATTTTTCTGTTGCAGAAAATGTTTCGGTTTCTTTTAAAGTGATGGAATATTCTTTTGATTTGATGACCGATCAGCAATTCAATATTTCTAAAAGACCTAACTACACCATGCCGAAACCTTTTGTTATTACAGATGCCATTGCGGTAAAACGTACATTTTCCGTAGATTCTTTGAGAGTGAAAATTACAGATACAATTAATATCAATCCAGAAATTATTTTGAATGATAAATAAAACAATTGCCATTACTGGTCTTGGATGGCTCGGACAGCCTTTGGCCTATCGCTTGGCTAGTCTAGGCTATACCGTAAAGGGTTCGGTAACAAATATTGAAAAAGCAACTGTGCTCCAGCAAAACGGCTTTGATGCTTTTCCTGTGGAAATTTCGGAAAGCGGAATTGAAGGCGAAGTAAAAGCACTGCTAAACAATGTTGATTGTTTGATGATAATGATTCCGCCAGGACTTCGGAAAAATACGGGTGCTGATTATGTTCTGAAAATGGTACATTTGCTTGAAGCGATAAGACAATCTTCTGTTTCTAAAATTATTTTGGTAAGTAGTACTTCGGTTTATGATGAATCGCAGGGAAACGTAACGGAAGCTGATGAACCAAAGCCCAAAACCATTGCCG
>JAGQYZ010000486.1 GCA_020435865.1 Aequorivita sp.
CGTTTTGGTACTCTTCTCAATTTCTTGCAAGCAAGAAGTTAAACCTATTTATTCAGTTATAAATGGAACCGTTGAAAACAATACAGCTGAAACTGCTCTTATACGTGGAAATGATTTTGAAGCCAGAATACCAATTAACGAAAAAGGCGTGTTTACAGATACACTCAACATAAAGGCTGATGGTTTTTATGATCTATACGTAGGCCGTGAACGAACAGGTATCTATCTTGAAAAAGGAAAAAACCTTTCTGTAAACCTAAATGCTGATGAGTTTGATGAAAGCCTAAAATATTCAGGCGATTTGGCGAATATTAATAATTTTTTGGCTTCAAAATATCTTTGGAATGAACAGAATCTTGATTTTAAAGAAGTTTTTTCTATGGATGAAGAAGGTTTCTTAAAGCAATTGGATAGCAACCAGAAAAGCATTGATAGCCTTTACGCTGCCAACAAAATTGCTGATGACAACTTTAAGAATAAACTTGCGGAAGAAGACAAATATTCACGAGCCATTATGCTTGAAAATTATAAAGATGCCCATAGATATTATTCTGGAGAACAGGATTTTAGGGTTTCCAGTAATTTTTATGATGAATTGAAAGGAATAAATTTTAAAGATACGCTTGCTTACAGAAATTCAGTAGCTTACCAAAATTTACTGGATGCGCATTTCACCAGATTGGTAAATGAGGAAACTTTTGAAAGTGGAAATAATAACCAAACCGTTATGTATCTTAAAAAGGTAAATGAGGCGTTGCCAAACGGATATGCAAAAGATAAAATAATGAGTTCCTATTTGCAGTTTGGCTTAAAACCTGATAAATCGCTGGATGAAGCGTATAATATCTACAAAAACAGCAGCCCAAATCCTGAAAACCTAGCGAAGATTACAGAACACTACAATAAGTTGAAAGCAATTACTGAAGGCAGCCCCTCGCCTACTTTCAATTATGAGAACCACAAAGGCGGCACTACAGATTTAGCATCTTTAAAAGGCAAATATGTATATATAGACGTTTGGGCAACATGGTGTGGACCATGTTTGCGCGAAATTCCTTTCCTAAAAGAAGTTGAAAAAGATTATCACAACAAAAACCTCGAATTTGTGAGCATTTCTATTGATGAACCCAAAGATTATGACAAATGGAAAGCAATGGTTTCAGAAAAGGAATTGGGTGGAATCCAACTTATGGCTGACAATAATTGGAAATCAAAATTTGTAGAAGACTATGCAATTTTGGGAATACCTAGGTTTATTTTGATTGATCCACAAGGAAACATTATTTCTGCTGATGCACCGAGACCTTCAGATCCTGAGTTGCGGAAGACTTTAGATGGGTTATTATAACCTAAAAAAGCTTTGCACGCTTAAGTGAATTCAAGAACTAGTAATTTCTTACTGTTTTTTGTCCTCTCTTTGCTTGCGTGGAAAATTTATTGCTCTTCTTTCGATTCGCTTTTAACTACTGACTGTTGAAACAAGTCTATGTAAGCTTTTCCTAAGTTATCAATTATATCACTCGCAATTATGGCTTCATAACCCATTTGCTTTGCGGCAATATCTCCTGCACTGCCGTGCATATAAACCCCAAAAACAGAAGCCAACAAAGGGTCGTAGCCCTGCGAGAGTAGCCCAGTGACCACTCCGCTCAATGCATCACCGCTTCCAGCAGTCGCCATCCCTGGGTTTCCAGTTGTGTTTATATATAGTTTATTACCATAGACCGTGACTGTATATGCACCTTTTAATATTACAATAACTTTGTGTTTATCTGAAAATTTTTTTACTTTTTCCAGTTTGTCATAATCATTTTTCCAATCGCCAATTAGCCGCTTTAACTCCCCTAGGTGTGGTGTTAAAACGGAGTTATCAGGAAGCAGTTTTAGCAGCTCTTTGTTTTCAGAAATATTGTTCAATGCATCCGCATCAATTACAAAAGGAGCTTTGCTTCTTTTAAAGATTTTTCTCAAGGCTTCTACTGTAGCTTTATTTTTTCCGATACCCATACCAATACCAATGGCTGCAGGTTCAAATTCTATTGAAATATCACTAATAAATTCTTCTGCTTTATCTGTAATTACCATTGCTTCAGGAATAGCAGTTTGTAATATATTGTAACCGCATTTGGGAACAAAAGCAGTTACTAATCCTGCGCCAATTTTAAAAGCAGCAGTAGTTGAAAGCACTGCAGCACCAATCTTTCCGTAGCTTCCTGCAACAATCAAAGCGTGACCATACGTTCCTTTATATCCAAATTTTTCGCGAGGTTGATAAAACCGCTGTGCTTCTGGTTTTGAAATTAGTTGCGCCAAAGGTTCAGTATTAAGAAGAAATTCGGTATCTACACCAATATCCAAAACATCAAAACTTGAAACAAAAGAAGCAGTTTCAGGTAAAAAGAAAGC
>JAGQYZ010000487.1 GCA_020435865.1 Aequorivita sp.
CAAACAATCCACCCAAAAGCAACACCAACTGTTTTTGCGACACTAAAAACAGTTAAAATTCCTGCTACTGCGGCAGGATAGGTTCCAAAGCCACTATTAGTGAAGGCAAAAGTAAAACTGCCCACCACAAAAGTGATGATAATTGTACCAAAAGGAATGTTTGCCGTTGCGGGTAAGGCATGCAACGCAGTATAAAAAGAAAGTAGGTATAGCCCCCAAATAATAAAAGTGTGAAAAAGAAAAGCGCCTTTTTTCCGCATTTTCAAAATACTAAAAACTCCTTCTTTTAGACCAATAACAAAGTTTTTTAGTTTTCTATTAATATTCGATTTTGAAAATTTAATGTACAATGGAATGCTCACGCCCATTAAAACAATTCCGAAGATAATAACATATAAAAGTGAAGGCGGAATACTTTCCATTACGTAATCATACAATTCATCAAACTTTATCACAAGTGCCAAAGCAGTGAAAAAAAGAAGGAATAAAAGATCCACAATCCTTTCGGAAATGATGGTGCCAAAACCTTTTTGGAAAGGCACCCCTTCATATTTATCTAAAATAATTCCTCGGGAGACTTCACCGCTTTTCGGAATAAAAACATTCATTAAATAAGCCACGGAAACCGCCATGAAATTATTAGCCAGTTTGGTTTTATAACCCAATGGTTCCAACATAAAATTCCAACGGTAAGATCTTGAAACATGGCTGAGCACACTGAACGCAACCGACAACAACACAAAACCATAGTTTGCACCGGCAAAATACTTTTTGGTTTCGGTAAGCTGTTTTGGCGTGAATGACTGATAGATATACCAAATCAAGAAAATTCCCAATCCCAGCGGGATTGCAATCTGCAAAAATTTTGAAATTGAGCGGCTCAATTTATCGGAGTAGGTTTGTTTCCTCGTCTGGGAAAACCATTGCAGGCTTGAAGACCTTTGCTTCTTCCAGTTCCATCAGCGCATAAGTGATAAGAATAAGCACATCACCTGGAGCTACGCGTCTGGCAGCCGCACCGTTCAAGGTAATTTCCCCACTATTCCGAGGACCTGGAATAGCGTATGTTTCAAGGCGTTCGCCGTTGTTGTTATTTACTATTTGGACTTTTTCGCCTTCAATAATGTTGGCGGCGTCCATTAAATCTTCGTCAATAGTAATGCTGCCAATATAATTTAAATCGGCGCCAGTAACTTTTACCCTATGGATTTTAGATTTTACTATGTGTATTTGCATGGTGCAAAGATATTAATTTAAAGGCATATTATCTATTAGCCGAACTTCACCCGCAAAAGCTGCTATAAAAGCTCTGTATTTTGAAGCTTTGTTTTTTCGCTTTGCGGTTTTAAGTGTTTCTTCGTTGGCTATTTCAAAATATTCCAAATTCAAGTTGGGATTTTGCAAAAACCGTTCCGCAACTAAAGCGTTCAAATCTGTAATTGAGGTTGAACGGAACTTATCCCTTACTTCTTTTAATGTTTTATAAATAATGGTAGCCTCTTTAAACTGTTTGGCACTTAGTCGTTTGTTGCGTGAACTCATTGCAAGTCCACTTTTCCCTCTTAAAATAGGGCATCCAACTATTTTTACGGGCAGTTTTTCAATGGCAACCAATTTCTTAACAATTTGCAATTGTTGAAAGTCTTTTTCACCAAAATAGGCTGTGTTAGGTTTTACAATTCTTAAAAGTTTACTTACAATGGTTCCCACTCCATCAAAATGTCCTTTTCTGTGCTTACCCTCCATTTCGTTTTCAAGGCCTCCAAAATTGTATTTCTTAGCCGAAACTGAATCGTCATACAAATCTGAAACTTCTGGCAAGAATACAATTACAGCTCCATTTAAATTTTTTAACAGTGAAATATCTTCTTCGGGAGTACGTGGATATTTTGCAAGATCAGCTGTGTTATTAAATTGGGTTGGATTCACAAAAATGCTCACCACCACTATATCATTTTCACCTAAAGCTTTCTTTACCAAAGAGATGTGCCCCCCGTGCAAAGCACCCATTGTTGGCACAAAACCTATTTTTTCATTTTTCGCCACGGAAGACAAGGCCTGCACCAATGTTTCTTTCTGGGAATGTATTACCATAAAATTGGGTTAAGAGCGGGCAAAATTAATATATTAAAGACAATCTACATAAATTTTCGTAATTTTGCGTGTTTTTAAACGCCTCGAGACATCAGGGCAAATTGCAATAATTCCTAAAAAACCCAATAGATGAAAGATAAAAGAGTCTTGTATGTGTCTTC
>JAGQYZ010000488.1 GCA_020435865.1 Aequorivita sp.
AGTATTGAAGGAATTGTGAACAGCCAAGTAAATGCAAAGATTTCAGGATACATTACAGATGTTTTGGTTGATGAGGGCCAAAAAGTAAGAAAGGGACAAACGCTATTTAGACTGGAAACCCAAACCCTAAGTCAAGATGCTGCCGCTGCCCGTGCAAATGTGAATGCGGCTCAAGTGGAAGTTGACAAGCTGAAACCTTTGGTGGAGAAAAACATTATCAGCAATGTGCAACTTGAAACAGCAAAAGCAAAATTGCAACAAGCAAAAAGTTCCTATAACAGCATAGCCGCAAATATTGACTACGGAAATATTAAAAGTCCGGTTGATGGGTATGTGGGCTCCATAAATCTTCGGAAAGGTGCGCTGGTAAGTCCATCGTCACAAATTCCAATGACTACTGTTTCAGACATCAGCAAAGTATATGCTTATTTCTCGATGAACGAAAAGGAATATTTGGATTTTATTCAGAATGCGGAAGGTAAAACCATTGAGGAAAAAATTAAAAAACTTCCTAAGGTGCAATTGCTATTGGCAAATGGAAGCCTTTACGAAGAAGAGGGAACAATTGAAACTATCAATTCACAGGTAAATGCGAATACGGGCTCTATTTCTTTTAGAGCTGTTTTTGATAATCCGTCAAGAATTTTAACAAATGGCAACAGCGGAAAAATCAAAATTCCAAAGGTTTATACAGATGCGGTGGTTGTTCCGCAGGAAGCAACTTACGAACAACAAGGCAGTATTTATGTGTATAAAGTGGGCGAAGATGGCATGGCCACTTCAACCAAAATTGAAACGACGGCAGAAGTTGGAAATCTTTATGTGGTAGCTTCTGGCGTGCAGAAGGGAGATAAAATTGTTGCAAAGGGTGCAAACAAACTCCGGGGTAATTCCAAAATAAACCCACAGGAAATGCCTTTTGACAGCATTGCCAAACCTATCGAAAAAGTTTTCAGATAACCGTTTAAGAAGAAACAATCATGTTAAAAACATTTATAGACAGACCCGTACTTTCTACGGTTATCTCAATAATTATTGTGATTTTAGGAATTTTGGGCCTTACCAATCTGCCTATTACCCAATATCCAGATATCGCTCCGCCGACCATTCAGGTGAATGCGACCTATCCAGGGGCAAATGCGGAGACTATTCTTGAAAGCGTTATAATTCCGCTGGAAGAGCAAATAAACGGTGTGGAAGGGATGACCTATTTAACTTCCACTGCTACCAACAATGGAACGGCTTCCATAAGCGTGTTTTTTGACCAGGATGTAGATCCAGACATTGCTGCTGTAAATGTTCAAAATCGTGTGGCACGGGCTAATTCTTTGTTACCGCAAGCCGTAATTCAAACAGGGGTAACCACTTCAAAACAGCAAACCAGTGCGTTAATGTTTCTTTCCTTTTACAGCACAAATCCTGATTATGACGATACATTTCTTCAGAATTATTTAAAAATAAATGTCATTCCCGAATTACAGAGGGTAAATGGTGTTGGAGATGTAACTGTTTTTGGCGGAAAGGATTATTCTATGAGAATCTGGCTAAACCCACAAAAACTTGCCGCTTACAGCTTGATGCCTTCTGATGTTGTAGCAGCTTTAAAAGAACAGAGTTTGGAAGCAGCAGCGGGTGCTTTGGGTGAAAATAATGGTGAAGCATTTTCATATACCATTAAATATCCGGGACGTTACAAAACAGAACAGCAATACAGCGACATTGTAATTAAAGCTTTGGGCAATGGCGAATTTTTAAGACTGAGCGATGTGGCCGAAATAGAACTTGGCGCACAGTCATATTCAGGAGGTTCTGTAACCAATGGAAATCCTGCGGTGAACATGGGTATTTTCCAAAC
>JAGQYZ010000489.1 GCA_020435865.1 Aequorivita sp.
AAGACATTCTAATTACCAGTGATACCATTGTTTGGAAAGACGGGAAAGCACTCGGCAAACCAAAGGATTTTGAAGAGGCCAAAGCCATGCTTCAAAACTTGAGTGGTAAAATGCACGAGGTAATTACTTCGGTTTGTTTTACTTCAAAAGGGTTTCAAAAAACCGTCCACGACGTAACAAAAGTTTGGTTCAAGGTCCTTTCTGAGGAAGAAATTGATTTCTATATTAAAAACTACAAACCATTTGACAAAGCTGGAAGCTACGGAATTCAGGAATGGATTGGGTACATTGGTATTGAAAAAATTGAAGGCTGTTATTTTAATGTAATGGGTTTGCCAACACGGCTTGTTTATAAAACGTTAACCGAGATTGCCAACGGTTGAATTTTTGGTATTTTTGAAAAAAATACCTCACACCATGAACTTTTTCAAGCTTTTTCTTCTTTTCGTTTTTTTAACTATGCTAAACAGTTGTAATTCTTCGGAAGAAAAAAGTAGTTCACAAAAAATTTCGCCTAAAACTGTCACTTCAAGAGCTATTTCGAAAGAGTTCAAAGATTATTGGTATGCCGGAACTGCGGAAATAACTTCTTATAGTTTAATGCAGGAGCGCTATGGCGAAATACGAGAAGGTACGGCCGTCAACATCTTTGTTACTGAAGATTTTCTGCCAGACGTGCAGGTAAAAGCAAACAATTCTTCCGAAAAAAATATTTCGGTTTTGAAGCTCAACCAAATGAAGAATTTCAACACGGGTGTTTATCCGTATTCCATAATGACAAGTACGTTCAGCCCTATTTCTGAAAAAGAGCATCCTTTAAAAATTGCAAGCAGCATCCAGGAATGGTGTGGGCAGGTATATATGCAGCTTAACAATCGTAAGGATTTTGAAATTGAATCCCACTCCTATTTTCAGGGCGAAGCAGATCAAGAACTCGCATTGCAAAAAACCTATTTGGAAAACGAACTTTGGAACCTCATCCGCATCAATCCAGAGGAATTGCCCACTGGCGATGTGGTGATTATACCTTCTTTTGATTTTATACGTCTTAAGCACAAAGAAATTAAAGAATACAAAGCTTTTGCTAGTTTGAAACAAGGCGATTCCATTTCTATTTACACTTTGAATTATCCCGATTTACAGCGTCAGTTGATGCTTTTTTTCCATAGTACTTTTCCATACGAAATTGAAAAGTGGGAAGAAGTAAACGCCGCAGGTCAAAACGACACGATTCAACTAAAAACCACGGCTACAAAGCTAAAAAGAATTAAAAGTGATTATTGGACCAAAAACCGTAATGAACATTTAGGGCTACGAGATTCGCTTGAACTGAACTAAGAAACATGGATATACAAGAACACTCACTACAACTCATCGAATCTGGTGTATTGATTTTAGCATTGCTTCTTTTAAGAATGATGCTAAAAAGAACTGTACGAAATTTTGCAAAAAAAATAGAAAGACTCGAACACCGTACCGGATTGATTATGAAGCATGTGGATTTCGCAGTTTTCTTCTTGATAATTTTAGGGTTGATTCTTATATGGGGCGTTGATTTTAGGAATTTGGGGCTCGTAATGTCCTCTATTTTTGCAGTTATTGGCATCGCTTTTTTTGCACAGTGGTCCATACTCAGCAATATTACAAGCGGTGTGATAATGTTCTTCACTTTTCCATATAAAATAGGCGATTACATAAAGATTCACGATAAAGAAATGGCCTGTGAAGGTATTATAGAGGACATAAAAACATTTCACATTATCCTTCACACAAAAAACGATGAAATTGTTACCTATCCAAATAGCATGATGCTGCAAAAAGGTGTAAGCATTGTAAAAGCAGAAGAATTTTATGAGCAACAACAAGAGCTTGACAAAAACAAGGAGGATTTACCCCACGATTAATTTTTACAAATAAGTATCTTTGAAGGATTTCGAATAAATCAGCACTATAATTTTATGAATAAATCATTTTTTCTTAGACTTCTATTTTTATTTTTCACAATAGTTGCCGTTGCACAAGCCCCTAAAAAACCTACTGCATCCGAAATATACCACAACCTTCAAAAGCTTAATTTTGTAGGTTCCGCACTTTATATAGCCGCACATCCGGATGATGAAAATACACGGCTCATTTCCTATCTGGTAAATGATGTTCATGCAAATACGGCCTATCTTTCACTCACAAGAGGTGACGGCGGACAGAACCTAATTGGCCCTGAACTGCGCGAGCTTCTTGGGGTTATTCGCACACAAGAACTTTTAGCAGCACGAAAGACAGATGGAGCACAACAATTTTTCACCAGAGCGAATGATTTTGGTTACAGTAAAAACCCAGACGAAACCTTTGAATTTTGGAACCGCGAAGATGTTTTGAGCGATGTGGTTCTTAACATTAGAAGATTTAAACCAGATATTATTATTGACCGCTTTGACCATCGCAGTCCTGGAAGTACCCACGGTCACCACACCGCTTCAGCAATGTTGAGCGTTGAAGCTTTTGATTTAGTTGACAATGCTTCCAAATTTCCCAAATCTGCAGAAGAATATGGCACTTGGAAACCACAACGATTGTTTTTCAATACTTCTTGGTGGTTTTACGGAAGTCAGGAGAAATTTGAAAAAGCGGACAAATCAAGGCTTGTTTCTGTGGAAACTGGAAACTACATGCCAGAACTCGGGCTTTCCAACGGCGAAATAGCCTCGTTAAGCCGCAGTATGCACAAATCACAAGGTTTTGGAAGCACTGGTTCCCGTGGAGCCGAAACTGAATACTTAGAATTGCTGAAAGGTTCAAAACCTTCTGAAAACAATTTATTTGAAGGCATAAACACCAAATGGTCTCGACTTGAAGGTGGAAGTGAAATCGGAGCTATTTTGGATCCTTTGGAAGAAAATTTCAACTTTAAAAACCCTTCAGAAATGCTTCCCCAGCTGTTGAAAGCGTATCCAATGGTTTCAAATTTGAAGGATGAACATTGGCGAAAAATAAAACTGGAACAACTTAAACAATTAATTTTGGATTGTGGTGGAATCTTTATTGAAGCAGCTTCTGAATCAAATTCCATAAACCCGAACGAAAATTTCAAAGTAAATATTGAAGCCATCAATCGTGGAAAAAGTACT
>JAGQYZ010000490.1:0-2116 GCA_020435865.1 Aequorivita sp.
GCAAAATGGATTACCTGAACCACTAAAAAAAATATAAACCAACCTGTCCAACTCATAATTTGTAAATTTGTGAATTCTTGAATTCGTGAATTTGGGATTTGTTATTATGCAATTCCCAATACATTTTTCATTGTAAAAATACCTTTTTTATTCTTTAAAAATTCTGCGGCCAAAATGGCGCCCAAAGCAAACCCTTCACGGCTGTGTGCTTCGTGTTTTAATGAAATGGTATCTATGGAAGAATCATAGGATACTATATGCGTGCCCTTTACATCTTCTTCCCTTTTTGCTGTAATATTCAAACTGTTTTCTTCGGAAGTGTTTAGTTTCCAATCTTTTTTATCACTGTGTTTTAAAATTCCTTCAGCAATTGTAATTGCAGTACCACTAGGAGCATCCTTTTTTTGAAGGTGATGTATTTCTTCAACTGAAACATTGTATTCCTTCCATGGCGCCATCAACTTCGCGGCATACTCGTTTATACTGAAAAATAGATTCACACCAACGCTAAAGTTGGACGCATAGATGAAACTTCCGTTACGTTTTTCACATAAGTTTACCATTTCATCATATTTTTCCAACCAACCAGTTGTTCCAGAAACTATGGGTATTCCAGCTTCTAATGCCTTTGAAATGTTTTTAACTGCAGCTTCAGGAGAAGAAAATTCAATAGCTGCATCTGCTTCATCAAAAAAACCCTTTTCAGAATCGCTCGTACTTTTAAAAACAATAGCATGACCCTTTTCTAAAGCCAATTTTTCAATCGTCTTGCCCATTTTTCCGTAACCGAGAAGTGCTATTTTCATAATTGCTGAGTGCTGGGTGACGGATGACCGGTGACGGAAGTATAAGAAACGCATACATAAAGTTGCATACATTCTTGGTTCATATTTCTTTGTTCTTTCATCTTTATTCTCATCTCTTTATTCTTTTCTCTTTCTTCTACTTAAACCGATACGTCAACGACATTCCGTACTGTGGTTTCGCATTAAATTGGTTATAATCAAAATTGGGTTGAAGTGAAAGATCATCACTAACCTCATATTGCCTTAAATGTGCATCAACATTGGCATCTACCACATTCAACAAATAAAAAGCTACAGTTACGATAAGGCTAATGCTTTTATTTTTTTGGGCAGATTTTTGGGCGTTTATCAATCGGTCATCAGATATTCCTTGAAATTCATCGTCGGTATAGCCAGCAAGTCTTCTTTTATATGCATTTCTGAAACGGTCATAATCATCATCCTGCTGTTTGTAAAAATAAATTCCGGCAGCCATTCCTGCATATATAATAGGTATTTTCCAATATTTTTTATTATAAACCTGTCCCAGTCCAGGTACTACTGCAGAATAAAAAGCAGCTTTAGCAGGAGCCAATGGATTGTATTCCTCTTTTGGCAAAAGCGAATCGGTTATCACAATTACCTTTTCGTTCTTTTTTACAGTAAGCGAATCTGAAGTCTGCGCAAACAATGATGTAGCGAAGATTAAAAAAAAAATATTTAGAAAATTATTTTTCACTTTTGATTAGCTTCAAAATCCGCTCGAAGTCTGCTTTATTTTTGAAAGGAACCACCAATTGCCCTTTTCCCGATTTAGAAACTTTTACTTCAACCAAAGTTTCAAAAAGATCCGTCAACTCTTTCTTTGCTTTTTTAGCAAAAGGAGGTACAGTTACTTTTTTTGAGGTTTCTTTTTCGTTGGGATTTTTAAAATTTCGCACCAAAGCCTCAGTGTCTCGCACGGAAAGGTTTTCGCTTAAAATCTTTTCATAAATATCCAATTGGTCACTTAAATCATCAATGTTTATCAACGCACGGCCGTGGCCCATGCTTATGAAACCGTCGCGCATTCCCGTTTGAATAATTGGGTCTAGTTTTAACAAACGTAGATAATTCGCAATTGTAGAACGATTCTTTCCTACTCTATCACTCAGTTCTTCTTGGGTAACGTTTATTTCCTCAATCAAACGTTGGTATGAAAGTGCAATTTCAATAGGATCCAAATCTTGGCGTTGTATGTTTTCCACCAAAGCCATTTCAAGCGATTCTTGATCATTTGCAATGCGAATGTATGCTGGAATGGTTTCCAAACCAACCAATTTTGAAGCGCG
>JAGQYZ010000490.1:2224-2395 GCA_020435865.1 Aequorivita sp.
CGAAGCGATTCTTCGTTAAAACTGGTTCGTGGCTGAAACGGATTTACTTCAATACTGCCCAATTCCAGCTCCACTATACTGCCCACAACCTTATCGGCATTTTTGTCCGCAACAGATTTTATATCGTTGGAAGGATCTTTCAACAATGCTGAAAGTCCGCGGCCCAAGGCT
>JAGQYZ010000491.1 GCA_020435865.1 Aequorivita sp.
TCAGCAAGCCACAAAACACAATAACGGCGCCATCATTGGTAGTGCTTTTATAAAAATGCTTTCCGAAAAAGGTAAAGAAGGCATTTCAGCATTCATAGGTAGTATCCGCAAGGTTTAACCATTCTTTAGCAGGAGTTTAATAGTTTTTAAGATTTGAGTTTTTTATATTAAAAATTAATTCAAAAACAGAAAATCATGGCTAAGAAATTTGAAAGAAAAACCGAACAGAAAACACCCACAAACCCAACGGGTAATAGGAATATCGAAACCAACAAAGTAGATATTGACAAAAAGACCATCAAAAAACAACAAAATAAAAAGTAATGGGAAAAGGCGATAAAAAGACAAAACGAGGAAAAATAAATATTGGCAGTTACGGGAAGTTACGGCCGAAAAGAAAAAAATTCAACGTCCGCCCAAAACCTGCCAAGGATGCACAAAAAAAGGAAGTTTAAGATAGATTTATTTTTGTTTTAAAGTGAAGAGAAAAGATTTTTGGGAACGCCTTTTTGTTCTTAAAAATCTTTTCTTTTTATAAATCATTCCTAAGAAACTACACCGAAACACTATCTTTGCAACTCATCTTTACCTATTTAAATGAACCAACCCATTTCCGGATTTTCAAAAAAAAGCAAGGGAGAAAAGATTGAATGGCTTGCGGAAAACTATCTTCAAAACAATCCACAATCCGTTCAAATCCTTAAAGACTATTGGAATGAAAACGCTTCATTACAGCAGCTTCACGATGATTTTATAGAGAATACACTTTCCAATTACTATTTGCCCTTTGGCATAGCACCCAATTTTTTAATCAATGAAAAGTTATACGCGTTGCCAATGGTTACTGAGGAAAGCTCTGTGGTTGCCGCCGCCAGCAACGCCGCAAAGTTTTGGCTGGAACGCGGTGGATTTAAGACCGAAGTGATTTCCACGGAAAAAAACGGGCAAATTCATTTCAATTTTTTTGGAAATGAAAAAGACATTGAAGCATTTTTTGAAGAAGTAAAACCGAAACTTCGAAACAGCATCCAATCCATAGAAAAAAACATGAAAGCTCGCGACGGTGGGCTTTTGGAACTTTCATTGGTTGACAAATCGCATATATTGGATGGCTATTTTTACATACACGCAACTTTTGAAACTTTGGATGCGATGGGTGCTAATTTCATTAATAGTTGTTTGGAAAAAATGGCACGCACTTTTGAAGAAGAAGCCAAAGATTTTGAAGCGTTCCAAAAAAAAGAAATCTTTCCCGAGGTAGTAATGAGCATACTTTCCAATTACGTGCCCGAATGTTTGGTGCGTGCTGAAGTGAGCTGTAAAGTGGAAGAACTTGCTACAAAACATTACGCCGGAAGACAATTTGCGGAAAAATTTGTTCGTGCTATAGAAATTGCTAAAACTGAAACACGACGAGCCGTGACACACAATAAGGGAATTATGAACGGGGTTGATGCGGTAATTTTGGCAACGGGTAATGATTTTCGTGCCGTTGAAGCTGGTGTACATGCCTATGCTGCACGAAACAGTTATTACGGAAGTTTAACACACGCTAAAATTGAAGATGATATTTTCACTTTTTGGATTGAATTGCCTTTGGCAGTTGGAACCGTTGGTGGTTTAACATCGCTTCACCCCTTGACGAAAATTGCTTTTGAAATTCTTCAAAAACCTAATGCAAAAGACTTGATGAAAATTATTGCTGTCGCCGGACTTGCACAAAACTTTGCTGCGGTTCGTTCCTTGGTTACCACTGGAATTCAAAAAGGACATATGAAAATGCATTTGATGAATA
>JAGQYZ010000492.1 GCA_020435865.1 Aequorivita sp.
GATAAAATGACATATATCAGTAACTAATAACGCTAAGGCGAGCATCTCCCACGTATCCTATCTTTGCCACACTACATAATTTTTTAGGTTTTGAAAACAGCAATTCACTCCCCTTTCCATTCATTATTAGACCGATCCATATCTGGCAATTGATGGTCGGCATCCAGCACTATATGGGTTATTTTAGAGGTGGTATTTACGTGAAATGAAGCGTCTTTTCCAAACTTCCATATTTCCACAGGCACGCTAAACGTATGCGTTTTTCCGTTGCTTTCTTCCACGCGTACCAAAATAGGCATAACCATTTGTTGCTTATTGGTTACCGTTATGGTTGCGCCGTTGGTTTCCTTGCTTTCTGTGTATTCCATTTTTGTAACGGCTTGGTCCAACTGCCAGTTGTGGTAAAACCAACCGTTCCAAAACCAAGTTAAATCTTCTCCTGAGCCGTTGTCCATACTTCTAAAAAAATCTTCTGGTTTTGGGTGTTTGTAAGCCCAATCTTTGGTGTATTGCCGGAAGGCATAATCAAACTTATCATGCCCCAAAACCACCTCGCGCAACAAGACCAAACCAAAAGCAGATTTAAAGTATGCCAATGGATGTACGGACTTATAACTCTGGTCGTCGGCAGGCGTCATCAAAGTGGGACCTGCTTTAGTATCTTCAATTACTTTTACGATTTCATCGGCAGGGTTTCCACCTCCAGGTGCATATTCGCCGTCGCGTTTGGGGGCAAATTCGCCTCCGTTATAATCATCGTGTGCATAAATATCAATAAACGTATTAAAACCTTCATCCATAAAAGGGTGGCGACGTTCATCTGACCCAACGATCATCGGGAACCACGTGTGCCCTATTTCGTGTGAAGCCAGTAAAAACATAGCATAGGGCTTTACATTCCAATAGTTAAAAGCCAAGCCCGGAAACTCCATACCGCCTACTGGACCAGCAACGCAGGTAGCCACTGGATACGGGTATTCAAACCACTTGGTGGAAAAATCTTCAACCGAGGCCTTTAGCATTTCGGTGGATCTGGCCCAAGCGCTTCCATTTTGTGTAGAAACCACAGGATAGACAGATTGCGCCAAGGCGGTTTTGCCATTGGGTAGGTTGATTTTTGCAGCATCCCAAACATAACCCGTGGACATTGCCCAAGCGACATCGCGGGTGTTTTCCATTCTAAAATGCCACGTTACTGTTCCAGAATTACTTTTGGTTACGGGTGTTTTCAGCTCGTCCGCTGTTCTTATAAATACTGTTTTGTCAGAATTTCTTGCTTTTTCAAGTCGCTGTATGGTGGTGTTGTTTAATATTTCCTTTTCATTCATCAAAGCGCCAGCGCCTACAACCACTTGGTTAGCAGGAACTGTTACTTGATAATCAATGGTGCCGTAATCCAGGTACATTTCGCCACCGCCAATAAAGGGCAAGGTATTCCAGCCGTAATAATCATCATAAACACACATACGCGGATACCAATAGGAGAACTCGAATATCTTGCCGTCAGCAGCATCCATATAACCCGAACGCCCACCCCCACTCTCGGGCTGAAGTGTGTATGAATAATCAATCGCCAACTGTATCTTTTCTTTAGGTTTTACGTTGTTTTGCAAACGTATTTGCATTCTGGTGCCATCCACAATAAAGGGAACCTCCTGCCATTTACCATTTCTTAGAAGTCTTAATTTATGTATGCTGAAACCTTTGGTTTTATCGGGCTGAATATTTGGGTTTTGCAGCTTATTTCCACGCGCCTCTGGGTTTTCTGTGTTTTGATCCATTTGTAAGCAAAGGGCATCCAGCTCGTCTGGGCTGTTGTTGGTATAATCGATAGTAACATCTCCCGCTAGCTGTTTGCTTTCAACATTAAAGGAAGCCTTTACGGTATAATCGGCTTCGTTTTGCCAGTAACCAGAACTGGGTTTGCCACTTGCACTTCTTATGTTATCGCCTTTGTATTTGTAAAAATCGGGGACAAAGATTTTTGAAGGTTCATACTGTGATTGGGCTGTTAGGAAAGAAAAAAGGAACAGTAGGAACAATCCGCCAGATAGCTTCATAGGTAGAACTTTAAGAATTAAACGTTCGAAGATAGGTATTACTTTAAATAAACCATTGATTAAGGATGCGTAAATAAGCACCTTTAAAGATGGGTTAATTCATAATCAAGTCTCAATTCACAAAAAACACTGCATTTGCGAGAAAAAGTTTCCCATTCTGCCAAAAGGAACGAAAGGAAACATCATCAACCATATACACCACACTGCCCTTGCCTTTTTTCGCTTCCGCAAAAACAATGGAATTCTTTAAAGCAGCTTTTGCAGTTTCGCCAGAAAAGCCGGAAACGCTTTCGGGTTCTTTTATGTAGCCAACATTATAGCCCTCTTTTAAAAAACTATAGGAGTCGCCGCTCCTTTTTAAGCTAAAATAGGTATCCCCATAGCCAAATGCCAAAGGATGTGTATTGTCTATTGTAACTTTATAAATGCCCCCTGTAATAAAATGCTTGGTGCTCTCCAGTTCGCGTTGTGCGTAGGGTATCATATTTCCTAAACTATCATTTTCTTTTTCTGCTTTTTTATCAATATTACTTACTAAATCAAAACCTTCCTTGCCTTCAAAAGCAGTCAGTGCGTTTCCAATAGCAATCACCTCCCCCCCATTGTTAATCCATGCTTCAAGGGTTTTAAAAGCATCTTCGTTTAAAATAGATTTATAAGAACCCTCTGGTAGAACAAGCACATCATAATTGGACCATTGGATATTCCCAATATCGTTTGTATTGATGGAAGTGATTGGATATTTCAACTGAGTTTCAAAAAAGTGCCAAAGTGCACCATAATTTAAGGAGGACGTTCCTTCACCTTGAAGCATTGCTACCTTTTTGGGCTTAATTACATGCACGTATTGCGAACCAAAATCTGTCAGTTTATCTGCAAAACTAGTTGGCGAAGCATACAGTTGGCGCCCCATTTCATTCGCGATTTGGGTAAGGGTTTTATCAAAATCAGGGTTTGCTTTGTTGTCGCTTCGCGTAATAATCAAACTGCCACGAGCAAAAGTTTTACCACCAAAACCGAGTTCATTTTCTGAAAAACGCACTTTTATTTTATGTTGCAA
>JAGQYZ010000493.1 GCA_020435865.1 Aequorivita sp.
CTAGACTGCGCTTGACCTAATAAAATTAAAAGATATGTACCCACTAAGAAGAAACCGAAGATTGCGAACCAATGAAAGTATAAGAAGCCTGGTTCGCGAAACGATTATAAACCCAAATGATTTTATCGTCCCACTTTTTGTGGTGGATGGAAAAGGCGTGAAAGAGGAAATTGCTTCAATGCCGAATTACTATAGATTGAGTTTGGACATGCTTCAAAAAGAAGCGAAAGAGCTTTGGAAACTTGGCCTGAAGTCCGTTTTACTTTTTGTGAAAGTTGATGATAAATTGAAGGACAATAGCGGGAAAGAAGCGCTAAATCCCGATGGATTGATGCAACGCGCCATAAAAACAGTAAAAAATGCCGTTCCGGAAATGATCGTAATGACCGATGTGGCAATGGATCCCTATTCCAGTTTTGGGCATGACGGCATTGTTTCCGAAGGAAAGATTTTGAATGATGATACGAACGCAGTTTTGGCTGAAATGTCTTTAAGCCACGCCAAAGCAGGTGCAGATGTTGTGGCGCCCAGCGATATGATGGACGGCCGCATATTTGAAATACGAACGCTTTTGGAAGACGAAGGGTTCTGCAATACGGCAATTATGAGTTACAGCGCTAAGTACGCCTCTGCGTTTTACGGACCTTTTCGCGATGCGCTTGATTCCGCTCCGGTAGATAAAAAAGATATTCCAAAGGACAAAAAAACATACCAAATGGATTATGCAAACCGCGAAGAAGCTATTCGTGAAACCTTGATGGATATAGATGAGGGAGCTGATATTGTGATGGTAAAGCCCGGACTTTGCTATTTGGACATTGTACGCGAAATAAAGGACACGGTGAATGTTCCGGTTGCCGTCTATCAAGTAAGCGGGGAATATGCCATGATAAAAGCCGCAGCGGAGAAAGGTTGGCTTGACCACGATGCTGTAATGTTGGAACAAATTACTGCTATTAAGAGGGCAGGCGCTTCCCTAATTGCCAGTTACTTTGCCAAGGATGTTGTAAAACTGATTAATTAATAAAATTTTATCTTTCCGAATTCAATTTTCACATACATTTGCGGCGTGAAACATGTTGAAAAACATATAGGTAGATTATTAGTTTCGATTGCCATTACTTTGGTGTTCGGGAATGTGGCTTTTGCTGGAGAAACGGTAGTTAAGAAAAAAGCCTCCGAAATTTCAGCGTTACAACAAAATGATCATGGCAAGCCTTTTGTTTTTAATGAGGTTTCTATTGGAGAGATTTCACAAACGGCTTCACAGAATGAGTATTGGGGGCCGGAACTGTTTGGAACGTTCTATTCCAATCAGGATTTTTCGTTTGCCCGAGTTGCTTCATTATTTAATTCCTCTTATTCTGTAAAAGACAAGCGGGAGTTCATCTTCCAGCATTTGTTCCCCTTCCACTTTTTTTGGTGATTTTTTGGCGGTTTTTTAGCTGTGTTTGGATGAAATTCCAAACGCTTATTTGTTCAAAATCATTCATCTTAAAATTTATCATTATGGAATTTAGTGCAACCCTTGTGGGAATTATTATTACGTTATTAATGTTGGTGCCAGTGGCTTATTTGATTATGGTCTCTTCCGGAAAGGACAACAAAGTGAAGAAATCTGTTTCGCAGCTTTCGCAAAGCAATGGTATCAATTTGAAAACCATTGATGTCATCGGTAATTGTGTGATTGGCGTGGACGAGACTTCAAAAAAATTGGTGTACACTTCAAAAAGAAATCCTTCCGCAGATTATAAAATTGTAAATATGGAAGATGTGAAGGACTGTCGTGCAAAAAGCATCAAACAAACCGAGAAAACCCTTGACTGGGTTGGGTTGGAATTGGTTGAGAAAACCGGCAAATTGGAAATACCTTTTTACAATGAACACGATGAAAACGAAATTTCCAAAGACGCATTTGTGTGTCTTCAAGATGCAAAACGTTGGGAAAATACGTTGCGGCCTCTCCTGAAAGCATCGTAAGAATTATTTTAAAAACCGCCCAATGTGGCGGTTTTTTATGCAATTAACAAAGTGTTTCGACTAAAACAATTTGTAAATCTTTATTTTAGGGGAAAATTATTTTACCACTATGACCTTACTGATTGTTTATGC
>JAGQYZ010000494.1 GCA_020435865.1 Aequorivita sp.
TGGCTTATCTATGGCTTATCTATGGCTTTTATACGGGTGATCCTAGGATTTGCCTTAAGGTATGATGTGTATTTATGTGGGAATATGGAGGGAGCAGATGGGAAGTTTGCGGAAGGCGAGGGGCGGGAAGGATGCTCGCGATAGCGGGGAGCTAGGTTATTGTTTAAAGCGTTGTCTAAGTCCAGAAATAAAAAATGCTAATAGTATTGTAGAAATGATAGTTTGAAATGATTTTATCCACCAGCTATTGTATTGAAGCTCTGAATTTATAGGAGGTAACGAGGCTGAAAAGTTCTTTTTATATATATCAGTAAAACTACAATAGGTATTGACGCACCATATAGGTGCCAAATTTTTACAGTCAAATATTATATAAACAATTGGAAAAAATGCTAATAAAAAAATAAAAACCACTTTAAAGGCTTCAGAATAGTCTTTTGTATAACCAGCAAAATAATCATAGAATTTATAAATTATCTATGAGAAGTATTGACCTTCATCGTGTAAACGTATTGTTCTAAATTTCATTTCGCATACATATGCTTTTCCAGACATCTCCCAGTCTTTACTGTTTTCCCAAATTCATTTTGTTTTACCCAACCAGTTTTATCTTGATGATATAATACATTTAAATCAACTTTAGCCATTTTTCATTTATGAAGTTATTATAATTATTGAATAAATATAAAACTCTAAGGGAATTAAAGGAATTTATCAACGTAACATTGTGGAAAACACACAAAAAACGCTACCGAGTTGCTTCGTTGACTTTTTAAATTTCTCACTCTACCTACTTTCCATAAGCATCTGCATGCACATTCTTCACCGCCCTGCCACTTGGGTCGTTCATATTCTTAAAACTGGCATCCCATTCCAAGGCAATGGGGCTACTACAGGCCACTGAGGGTACACTGGGCACGCTTAGGGCAGCGGTATCGCTTGGGAAATGTTCTGCAAAGATGCTTCGGTAGTAAAACTCTTCTTTGCTGCTTGGTGTTTGTAGTGGGAACTTGTATTTGGCGTTTGCCAACTGCTCATCGGTTACTTGTTCATTTACCATTTCCTTTAAAGTATCAATCCAACTGTAGCCTACGCCGTCACTAAATTGTTCTTTTTGGCGCCAGGCAACGCTTTCTGGTAGCATATCTTCAAAAGCTTTTCGGAGTACCCATTTTTCCATACGTTCGCCGTTTATCATCTTATCCTGTGGGTTGATGCTCATGGCCACATCCATAAACTCTTTGTCTAAGAAAGGTACACGTCCTTCAATACCCCAGCTGGCAAGACTTTTGTTTGCACGAAGGCAATCATACATATGCAGCTTGTCAAGCTTACGAACAGTTTCTTTGTGGAGTTCTTTGGCATTTGGGGCTTTGTGAAAATAGAGATAGCCTCCAAAAATTTCATCAGAACCTTCCCCGCTAAGCACCATTTTTATACCCATTGCTTTTATGGCACGTGCCATAAGATACATAGGTGTGCTAGCACGGATGGTTGTAATATCATAAGTTTCCAGGTGGTATATTACATCACGGATGGCATCAATTCCCTCTTGAATGGTAAATTTTATTTCGTGATGAACAGTCTTTAAATGGTCTGCCACTTTTTGTGCAGCGGCAAGATCAGGACTGCCTTCCAAGCCAATAGCAAAGCTGTGTAGTTGGGGATACCAAGCGCCTTCTGTGTCTTCACTTTCTATACGTTTTTCAGCATATTTTTTGGCAATGGCTGAAGTAATGCTGCTGTCCAACCCACCAGAAAGTAAAACGCCATACGGCACGTCGCTCATTAATTGACGGTGTACTGCAGCTTCAAGCGCTTTGCGGAGTTCGGCTATATTTGTTGCATTATCCTTTACATTTTCATACTCCATCCATTCGCGGGAGTACCATTGTTTCAGTTCGCCTTCACGACTATCTAGATAATGACCAGGAGGGAAGAGTTCAATTTTTGTACAAATGCCTTCCAAGGCCTTTAATTCTGAAGCAACATAAAAAGTTCCGTTTTGGTCCCAACCTATATACAATGGAATGATCCCCATATGGTCGCGGGCAATGAAATAGGCATCGTTTTCAATATCATAAATGGCAAAGCCGAAGATACCGTTCATTTCATCCAAAAATTCTGCGCCTCTTTCTTTGAATAAAGGAAGGATAACCTCGCAGTCACTTTTGGTTTGAAAGGTATATCTTCCTTCAAATTGTTTCCGAAGCGCCATGTGGTTGTAGATTTCACCATTCGCAGCCAAAATCAAATTGCCATCACTACTGAAAAGCGGTTGCTTCCCAGAAGTGGGATCTACAATGGCGAGGCGTTCGTGCGCCAAAATCGCTTTGTCGTTACTAAAAATTCCGCTCCAGTCTGGTCCACGGTGACGGATACATTTTGCCATTGATAATACTTGAAGTCTTAAGGCCTCTGCAGGCTCCTTTAGTTTGAATGCACATACAATTCCACACATAATTTCTATTTTTTAAATGGTTAGTTTTATTTCAAAAAAAAAGCCCGTCAGGAAAAAACCTGACGGGCTGTATATCGCGACAAGTTTTTGTTACGGCAGCACGTTATTATTATTGTTTAAAATGTTTGACAACATCAACTTGTTATTTTTAATGAATGACTAAAGTACTATTTATTTTTTAAAAAGCAATAATGTTTTTTTATAGTCTATAAATATTATAGAAGCTATTATTGAAATGGAGTACTCCATTTTTCATCTATATATACATTAG
>JAGQYZ010000495.1 GCA_020435865.1 Aequorivita sp.
TGGTGCAGACGCACATGTTCATTAACATCTTTCACAAACGAATCTGAAAGATTGGAAACATGGATTAGCCCGCTTTCCTTTATCCCAATATCCACAAAACAGCCAAAATTAGTAATGTTGTTCACAATTCCCGGCAGCAATTGGCCTTCCTGCAAATCTTTGATGGTTTTTATATTTTGGTTGAAAGTGAAAACTTTCGCCTCTTCGCGAATATCAAGTCCTGGTTTTTCCAGTTCCTTTAAAATATCTTGCAAAGTGGGAAGTCCAATTTTTTCTGAAGTGTATTTTTCTAAATCTATTTTCTGAAGAAGCGCTTTATTCTCAATCAATTCAGAAATTTTTACCCCTTCATCCTTCGCCATTTTTGAAACCACTGCATAACTTTCGGGATGCACGGAAGAATCATCCAACGGATTTTCACCATTTTTTATACGAAGAAATCCAGCTGCCTGTTCAAAGGCTTTTCCCCCCAAACGCGGTACATTTTTTATTTCTTCACGTGAAGAAAATGCCCCATTTTCCTCACGATAATTCACTACGTTTTCAGCAAGTTTTGGGCCGATTCCCGAAACATAACTCAGTAAAGGAATGCTCGCGGTATTTATATTTACACCCACCGCATTTACACATAATTCCACAGAAGTATCCAGCGAACTTTTCAATTTTGTTTGATCTACATCGTGTTGATATTGCCCAACGCCAATTGATTTGGCATCAATCTTTACCAACTCCGCCAACGGATCCTGCAAACGACGACCTATGGAAACCGCGCCTCGAACGGTAATATCGTAATTAGGGAATTCATCCCGCGCAATTTTTGAAGCAGAATATATTGAGGCACCAGCTTCACTCACACTAAAAACCTGGATTGGATTTTTAAAATGAATTCTTTTAATAAATTGCTCCGTTTCTCTAGATGCTGTTCCGTTTCCTATAGCAATTGCTTCAATTTTATGAGCATCAGCCAACGAACTTATCTTCTTCATGGCAGTTGAAGTATCACTTTTTGGCGGATGGGGATAAATGGTTTCGTTGTATTGCAAATTTCCCTGAGCATCAAGACAAACTACTTTGCAACCTGAACGAAAACCAGGGTCAATGGCCAAAACCCGCTTTTCGCCCAATGGCGACCCGAGCAAAAGTTGTTTTAAATTTTTGACGAAAACATGGATCGCCGTTTCATCTGCCTTCTCTTTTGCGGTAGTTAAAATTTCATTGGAAAGGGCCGGAAACAAAAGTCGTTTGTAGCTATCCTCAATGGCAATTTTTATTTGTTGTGAAGCGGCATTATTTGACTTTATGACGCGCTCTTCAATTTTAAAAAGTGCCTTCTCATCATCAATTTCAATTTTTTGGCGAATAAATCCTTCCGAAGTTGCGCGAAGTATTGCTAACAATCTATGAGACGGGATTCTATTTAAAGCTTCACTCCAATCAAAATAATCTCGGAATTTCTGTGCTTTTTCATCCGCTTCAAACTTCTTCACCACTTTAGTTGAAATCACGGCAAAGCGTTCCAATTGCTGACGAAGCATATTCCGAATGTCGGTCCGCTCGTTGATCCATTCAGCAATAATGTGACGTGCGCCTTCCAAAGCTTCTTTTTCAGATTTTACTTCGCCTTTCAAATATTTTAATGCAATTGAAGAAATATCCGAAGTGTTTTGAGCCATTATAATTTTAGCAAAAGGCTCCAAACCATTTTCCCGCGCTGTGTCGGCTTTGGTTTTTCGCTTCTTTTTGTACGGCAAGTACAAATCTTCTAAAACGATTAAATCCATCGCTTCCTCAATTTTTTTCTGAAGCTCCACACTCAAAACCGCTTGTTCTTCCAACGATTTTAGGATGGCAGTTTTTCGCTTTTCCAGTGCTTCAAACTGCTCTTTATACTTTACGATATCTCCAATTTGAACCTCATCGAGATTGCCCGTCAACTCTTTTCTATAACGCGAAATGAAGGGAATGGTGCAGTCTTCGTTTAAAAGCTTAACCGTATTTTCAACGCTTTTTTCGGGAAGTTGTGTTTGGGAGATTATGTATTGGAGGAGATTTTTCATTTGTTATAATTACTCTGAAAATTTGATAAGCTCGTAAGTATCTTCGTCTGAGTTATAGCTTCCGTAAACGTAGAAGTTTTTCATTTTGAAAATATTTATAGCTCTATCATGTTCATTTTTCATAGTATAGTTTTTAATCTTATCAAAAACATTCTGAGGTACGGCTCCCTTAATGTGGTCAAAATTTTCATCGAACAAACATTCAATGCTCGTTGATTTGTTTGATTTATAGGAATTGAAAGCGTAAAAAGCTGTGTTGAAAGAGACAATAACAGTTCCCAAAGTTCCAACAGCCCCAATCGGCATGCCACCTCCAAAACCACCCATCATCATTGGTCCACCACCGTTTTGCTCTCTTTTCTTATTGCCACCCATTGTAATTTGATAGCCATCTTCGGTTGAGATCACTGCTACGCCTATGTCTTCTGCGGTAATTTTTCGGAGAAATTGAGAGGTTTTTTCCAACTTCCGTTTATCGCTAGTACTCATAAAAGTTCCTTCCTGCAAGATTGGACTGTTCTTAAAGTTTATATCTTCATCTTTTGAAAGTTCAATGCGTTTAAGTACTTCCTTGGTTTCAAGATTTTTTACGGTAAAAACTAAGGTATCGCTCAAACCGCTAATTTGAAAAATTTTGTCTCCAAACAAATAAGAATTGCTCGCTGTCAAAAACTTGGAATTTGGCAACTTTTCCTTTTCTATTGCTTTTAAATCAACAGTTAATTCTGGTACCTTAAATTCAAATATATAGGTATAAAGCAACCCTTCATCAATAGTTAAAATAAAGGAATTTCCGCGATCATAAATTTTGAAAACATTACTGGTTATGGAAATGTTGTTTGGATTGGACTCCTCAACTTTTACTACGGTACCTTCCGTTTTATATTGAACGCGCTCCGTTAAAAATTCATCTAATTGTATCTTTTCATTTTTTCTATCGCCAAAAAATCTATCACTGAAATCAAAAATTCTTTTTCCGAAATTACCTTCGTGATCAAATGTATAAATATTCAATTTTGAACTTCTTCGGCTAACGGTAAGTATGTAAAACTTGTCTTTATAACTGTGGGATTGAAGGTATATTTCACTATTTAATTTAAAACCGTACTCAGTTTCAAGGGTTGCATTTTTTTCAAAATCGAAGAGAACGCTTCCAAAATTT
>JAGQYZ010000029.1 GCA_020435865.1 Aequorivita sp.
GAAAAAACATATACCGCTTAAACAGCAACGCGACGTAGGCGAAATGACAACTACCTATTTCGAGTTTTTTAAACAGAATTTCAAGCCTTTTTTAAATATTTTTATTAGCTATAATGGGCTTTTTATCCTTGGGTTTTTGGGGGTAAGTTATCTTTTGGTTACTGGTTTTGTGGGTACTTTCGTGAACACTCCTGTTTATGGAGTAGGGGCAGTAAAATCAAATTATGATGCCTATTTTATTATTGGTGGTTTAGGCTTCTTTATACTTTTCATCATTACTGCAATACTAAATTATAGCCTTGCGGCGGTTTATATGATTCAGTATGAAGATAACAAAGGCAAAGCGGTTGAAAAGCAAAAAGTTTGGGAAGTAGTGAAGCAACACTTTGGAAAAATTGCACTCTTCATTGTTTTAATGGTGATTTGCTATGTTGCAGTTATGATTATTGGAATTATTTTGGCGTTCATCCCAATTTTAGGAACCTTTGCATATTACCTGCTTATTTTGGCTTATACAAGCTGGATGGGCCTTTCGTTTATGGCAATGCTGAACGACAACAAAGAAGTAACTGACGCTTTCGGTGAAGGTTTTAAATTGCTAAAAAAATTCTTCTGGAAAAGTGTGCTTTCAAATCTGGTTATCGGTTTATTACTCGGAATTTTAATGATTGTTGTTTTGATGGTTCCTGGTATTTTGATTGGTATTTATGCTTTTCATTCTTTGGACACTGGTGTGGACCTTGCCAATTCGCCAGTTGCAAATGTGGTATGGACGCTTGCACTTTCGGTGCTTCTGATACTATACACACTCAACCAATCGCTTTCGCAATTTGTAAACGGAATACTCTATTATTCCCTTCACGAAGAAACGTATAATGAAGCCACCCGCGAACGCATTGATAACATTGGCGCAGGTGAATAGGTTTCTTTTCATAGTGTTTTTTCTATTGCATACCCTCGCTGCAACCGCATCGATAAAGGATAGCCTGACCGTTATTGTGGATAGTAGCAAAGTTGTTCCAAAACATTTTTCTGAAAATTTAAGTGAAAAATATTCTGGAAACGAATTTGATTACGATTCTATGGAAGGTGAGGCCGAAAACTTTTTGGGGCGTGCCATTTCCTGGTTTTTCAAAAAACTCGGAGAAATTTTTGGGATCCACATTTCGCCAGAAATGTTCCAAATCGTCAAAATCTTTGTTTACATGCTGCTCATCATTTTTGCAATTTATATTTTGGTGAAACTGCTTGTTGGCGATAATGCGTCGTCATTTTTCAGCAGAAAAAGCAAAATGGTTGCTCCGTTGAATATACAGGAAGAGCACATTGAAAATATCGATTTGGATAGCTACATTAAGAATGCCTTGAAGGAAGAAAATTACCGACTGGCCATCCGATATATGTATTTGAAATCCTTGAAATTGCTTTCTTTAAACAATATTATTGACTGGCATTTTGAAAAAACAAACAGTGACTATTATCGCGAAATTGAAAATGCAGCCTTAAAAGAAAACTTCAAAAAAACTTCTTACCTGTACGATAATATATGGTATGGCGAATATGCACTGGACAAAGCCGGTTTTGAAAATGCCGAAAAAGATTTTGAACGCTTAAACCAAAACTTGAAAAATGCTGGATAAACGTTCAAAAAGAGTCCTGTGGATTTTTGGAATTGCGCTGCTTATCATCGTGATTACCGAACTTGTGCGTCCAAAGCCTATCGATTGGCGGCCCAGTTATACTTCAGTAGATAAAATTCCTTTTGGCGGATTTGTATTTTTTGAGGAAGCCGCTTCTCTCTTCAAAAATGCTGAAATAGAAAAGATTACCAAAGACCCTTACGAGTTTTTAAAAGACAGCACGTACACCCAAAATTCAGCTTATATTTTTGTAAACGATGATCTTTTTTTTGATGAAAGGCAAACAGATGAAATCTTGAAATATGTTGAAGAAGGAAACACAGTATTCATTTCTTCACGCAGCATTGGCTATATTATAGGTGATTCCTTAAAAGTAGAATCATCTACCAATTATAATATTCTGGAAGAAGAACTTCACCCAAAATTTTTCTCACCAGCGTTAAAACAGGACTCGATTCCTGCTTTCAAAAAAGGAGTTTTTAAAACATATTTTGTAGAAATTGACACTCTAAAAACCACTGCGCTGGGGTATTATAAAAACGAAGACGCTGATAATTTGGGAAATTTGAATTATGTGAAAGTTAACTTCGGAAAAGGACAGTTTTTATTGCATAACTTACCTGAAGCATTTTCAAATTATTATTTGCTGAAAGGCAATGCGCAATATGCGGCCAACGTACTTTCATATATTGATGCCAATAAAATTTATTGGGATGAATATCTAAAATCTGGTCGAAAAGTTGTAGAATCGCCTATGCGGTTTGTGTTGGGTCAAGCCCCGCTCACTTGGGCCTATTATGTGTTGATTGGCGGCTTGCTGATTTTTGTACTTTTCAAAGGCAAACGCGAGCAACGCATTGTAGAAGTGATAAAACCGCTTGAAAATACTTCGGTGGAATTTACCAAAACCATTGG
>JAGQYZ010000496.1 GCA_020435865.1 Aequorivita sp.
TTATAGCAGATACTTCAGATTTAGTAGTGGTAGGTATCAATGATTTAATGAGTATTGAAAATGCGGCTTATGCCTTGAAGTATGACAGTATCTATGGTAAGTATGAGAAAACCATTAGTTACGATACTAATCACCTTATTGTTGATGGGCATAAAATTAAATACACCACAATTAAAGACCCCGAGTTATTGCCGTGGGTAGAGTTGGATGTTGATGTAACCATAGAAAGCACAGGTTTTTTTACAAATAAAGCCGATGCAGAAAAACATATTAAGGCTGGATCAAAATTCGTTATTATCTCAGGCCCCACAAAGGATACGCCTATGATTGTCCACGGGGTAAATAACCGCCAGGAAAAAATGATTGTTTTTTCTTGCGCGAGTTGTACGACAAACAACATCGCTCCAGTTATCGAAATTTTAGGGCGACGGATTGGAATTAAAAAAGCGATCCTAAACACTACTCATGCATATACTGCCTCACAATCACTTGTTGATGGAGCTTCCAAAAAAAACTATAGAATGGGGAGGGCTGCCGCAACAAATCTTATACCAACTTCTACCGGTGCTGCAATTGCTACCACCAAAGCATTGCCAGAATATGAGGGAAAGTTTGATGGTGTTGCCGTTAGGGTTCCTGTTCCGGTTGGTTCCATTTCTGATATCACTTTTGTAACAGAAAGGCCAACATCAATTGCCGAAATAAATTCCATATTAACAGAAGAATCAAATACGAAGCGATATAAAGAGGTTTTGGCTGTTTCTGAAGAGCCATTGGTTTCTTCGGATATAATAAAAAGCCCATTTGCAACAACCGTAGATCTACAAATGACCAAAGTGGTTGATGGGGATTTAGTAAAAGTGATGGCTTGGTATGATAATGAATGGGGTTTTACCAATCAGATGATTCGCTTGGTTCAAGAAATATAATTTTTTAATAATTAATGGTTAACCATTTTAGGACAAGACAATTATAAAAGGTCTTTATCCTTTAAGGATTGTTTTAATTGCGTTTGATTTTCCCAAAACCTTTTCTTTATTTTCTTCATAGTTTGCGCATATTCAGGGTACTTTTTTAAAGGGCTCATTATTGGGTCTTTTTCTAAAAATAGTAAAAACCAATATTGATAATTATTTTTGGAAGCAAACAGTTTTAGCTGTTCTATGGCCAGATTATATTTTCCTTCGTGGGCGTACTTTGAAGCCAAGCTGACAGGTTGATAGATGGATTGATCGTTTTCGCAATAGTTTGAAAAAGCATCATAATATTTGGCAGCTTGTTCTTCTAACCCCATTTCGTCATAAACAATTCCTATTTTAAGGTATTCTTGTGGGTAAATATCAAGGTCATTTTCTTCTTTAATTTTTACAAACTTTTTATAGTAATAGTAGGCACTGTCATACTTCTCTTGGAAATAATAAAACTTACCCACTTCCTGCGTAATATCTAATCGCGTGGTATCTTTTTTCCATTCGTTAACCAACTGCTTTGTGATTTTATCTATATTTTGATGGTCGGCATATTGAATAAATATTTTTAAAAAAGGAGCATGATAATTCTTCGGATTATAATCTATTGCCAAGTTTATATACTTCATCGCTTCTTCTGTAAATCCGTTCTGAATAAAAGCATTGCTAAGATTTAAATAAATGTAGCTTTTGTCCACTGAATCGTTAGCTGTAATATCAAGTTGTATCCCTTTCAATGCATATTTCAGATACTTTTCAGTATTGGGAATGGCATTTGCATATAATTCTGAAAGCATTTTAACAACTGATGATGAATTGGGATTATACTCGAGGGCTTTTTCTAAATGAGGTATGGCAAATTGATATTCTTTATTATTTATATAATAAAGTGCCTTAGCTATAAGACTTTCAGCAGATTTTGAATCGTAAAGCAAGGCTTTATCTGCATAATTATTAATTACTTCTGTATATTGCTTTTCGGTTTTATTTAAGTCTAAGTAAAAATAGGAAAAAGCCAGTTGTGAATATGCCAGCGCAAATTCAGGGTCATTCTTAATGGCCTTTTCAAATAAAGGAATGGCTTCTTCCAATCCTTCTATAGTCTCTGTTTTATATTGCTCCATACCTTTAAGGTAATAATCGTATGCCAATACATTTTCGGTAGGTTTTTTTTCAATTTGCTCTAATTCAGCTGGTGTAACTTTTGCTTGTATGGCGTCAGCTATTTTTTTGGCCACTGCATTCTGTAATGAAAATACATTTACAACTTTATAATTATATTGTTCGGCCCAAATTGGGGTGTCTGTTGATGCTTCAATCAATTGAATATTCAACAATACTTGGTCTCCAACTCGCTGTCCACTTCCTTCAACTACATAATTCACATTAAGCTCATCAGCTATTTCTGAAATTGTTTTATCGGAATTTCTATATTTTTCTACAGATGTTCTACTTATAACCCGCAGATCTTCTATTTTTTGTAAGTTATTTAGAGTCGACTCCATTAGCCCGTTTACGAAATATAAGTTAGTAGAATCACTACTCATATTTTTAAACGGCAAAACCGCAATAGATTTTTGAAGGTTTTTATTTTCTTTGTTCGAAGTATGCAAAGTTTTATAGGAAAACAGAAATACGACTACAATTATAATCACGGAAGTTACCCCAACAAGTTGCCAACGATATTGCTTAAAAAAACTATTTTGGGGAATATTATTACCTTCTGTAACTTCTTTATCTTCAATGCCTATTTCTTCAACAGGTCTTCTTCTAACTTCCCCTGGCGGATATCCATAGTGTTCCCGGAAACACTTAATAAAATACGAACTATTTCCGAAGCCAACATTATAAGAAATCTCAGAAACCGTAAGTTCGGTTTGCTCTAATAGTTCCATGCCTTTTTGAAGACGGATTTGACGAATAAACTGACTTGCACTACCATCCGTTTGTTTCTTAATCTTTCGCAACAAATTAGAACGGCTCATACTCATGAGTTCAGCTAATTCTGAAACCCCAAATTGCTCATTCGAGAGGTTCTCTAAAATAATAGCTTCAGCTTGATCAATGAATTTTCCTTGAAATGAATTGCTAGACATGGCGGTTTTACTGTTACGAAAGTAGAGAATTTTATTCAAAAAGTCTTTGGGCCTATAGGGTGAAATTCATGGAGAAATAAGTGCGTTGGCGTCATAATTTATACTTCTGCTTCATAATTTATACTTCTTCAGCAAACTTGACATATCTCGCAACATAATGATTTATAGCTAACTAACTTCTCGTTGCATCTTTGTGGCCACAAAAAATCAAAATTATAAATCATTAAAAAATTAAATCATGAAATTATTAAAAATCAATATGTTTAAAATGACCTTACCACTTTTACTTCTTACTATTTTATTTACAAGTGCTTGTGCTCAATCTGATAAAAAAACAACAGCACAAACCAATACTGAAATAAAAAGTACGGCGGACAAACCTAGTATCGATATCAATACAGCAGTTATATCTGGAAATCTTGAAGCGGTAAAACAGCATATTGAAGCAGGGACAGATATCAATCAAAAAGAGCCGATGAACGGTTCTACCCCATTAATGTCTGCAGCTACATTTAATAAACCTGAAATAGCCAAAGCTCTTATTGATGCTCACGCGGATTTGTCCATAAAAAACAATGATGGCGCAACTGCTTTGCATTCTGCCGCGTTTTTTGGCCGTATAGAAATTGTACAAATGCTTATTGATGCTAAAGCAGATAAAACCATTAAAAATAACTTTGGGGCAACACCTAGGGAATCTGTATTAGGAGAGTTTGCAAACATCAAGCCCTTTTATGAAATGATTATACAGCAATTAAAGCCCATGGGATTTAAGCTTGACCTAAACGAACTTAAAGAAGCACGTCCAGTTGTTGCAATGATGCTAGAGTAATTAATTAAAATACTCCTGAAATGACAATGGATAGAAGATACGACATTGATTGGTTGCGGGTACTCGCCATCGGTTTACTGATTATTTATCATATAGCAATCATATTTCAACCCTGGGCTTTATTTATAGGATTTATTAAAAGTGACAATTCTATAGAGAGTTTATGGACTCCCATGACGATGCTGAATGTATGGCGAATTCCACTCTTGTTTTATGTTTCTGGAATGGGCGTGTATTTTGCAATGAAAAAGAGAAGCTGGAATAAACTGATAACAGAAAGAATAAAGCGCATTCTTTTGCCTTTTATATTTGGGTTCTTGGTAGTCACGCCCTTACAAATGCTTATTTTTCAGAATTTCTATAATATGCCATTTAATTATTATCCCAGTAGCAGCCACTTATGGTTTCTAGGAAATATATTTATCTATGTGCTCATGTTGTCCCCTTTCTTTTTTTATTTGAAAAGACATGAAAATGGAAAATTCAGAAAAGCAATTTCAAAAATCATGAGTTACGCCATAGGACCTGTATCTATCTCAGTCTTTTTTATGTTGGAAGTAGTTTTTGTTAAACCACAATTGTTTGAATTATATGCGCAAACTTGGCATGGGTTTTTTATAGGCTTACTTGCTTTCCTTTTGGGATTTCTCTCGGTCTATAGCGGAAATAGCTTTTGGAAAACGGTTTTAAAATGGAAATGGTTATATATTGGCATAGCGGCAGTTTTATATAGTATTAGGTTTACTGGCTATGAAGGGATTTCAAATATGTATCTCACAAGTTTAGAATCTAATTGCTGGATATTTGGAATTTTTGGTTTCGGGTTTCAGTAGCTAAATAAACCCAGCGCATTGCTGAGCAATTTGAGTCAAGCTGCTTATCCGGTTTATATAATCCATATGTTTGTGTTATATGCAGGTGCATTTATCTTCTTACCATTAAGCCTTCCTCCTTTTATAAAATTTTTAGGAATAACACTTTTCACCTTTCTCGCCTGCTTTTATGTCTATGAGTTTATAC
>JAGQYZ010000497.1 GCA_020435865.1 Aequorivita sp.
CGAAGTCTTTGGAAATATTTATGCTCCATCAAATCAAAAACCAACTTGTTGGGTATGGTAATAAAACCGTAGATGGGGTCGTTAATGATTTTAAGCTTTGGAAGAGTTTTCAAACTTTAACTTTAAATTAATAGCTTCGGTAGTTTTTTGAAACAATTCGGGACTATTTTTGAAGCGAATTCTTCAAAAGAAACTAGAATTATTCATAAAAATTAATAACACTCCTGCGCTAGCCTATTTCGCAATGAAAAAATTGCTACAAAAGCCATAGGCTTCGGAGTATGAAGACAAATATACATATATGAGCGACATAAAAGTACTTTGGGTAGATGACGAGATAGATTTGCTTAAACCACATATTCTCTTCCTTGAGAGCAAAAATTATAAAGTAACTACCGCACAGAGCGGCACCGATGCTTTGGAAGAAATAAAAAAAGAAACTTTTGACATTGTTTTTCTTGATGAAAACATGCCAGGACTAACTGGACTTGAAACACTTGCAGAAATAAAGGAACAACAGGCATCCATTCCCGTGGTTATGATAACCAAAAGCGAAGAGGAATATATAATGGAAGAAGCAATAGGTTCCAAAATTGCCGATTACCTTATAAAGCCTGTAAATCCAAATCAAATTCTTTTGAGTTTGAAAAAAAACTTGGATCACAGCAGATTGGTTTCTGAAAAAACAACTTCTAACTACCAGCAGGAATTTAGAAAAATAGCAATGGATCTTTCCATGGTAAACAGTTTTGAGGAATGGAAAGATCTTTATCAAAAATTAGTTTATTGGGAATTAGAGCTAGAGAATATTGAGGATTCTGGAATGTTTGAGATTTTGGAATCACAAAAAACCGAGGCCAATAGTCAGTTCTGTAAGTTTATCGACAAAAATTATCCAAAATGGTTTGAAGATCCGGGCGATGCTCCTACAATGTCTCATACACTATTTAAAGAAAAGATACAACCTCAGTTACAACAAGGAACTCCTACGCTATTGGTGGTTGTGGACAATTTAAGGTTTGACCAATGGAAAGCTTTTGAACCAACGATTTCAAATATTTACAAAAAAACCAATGAAGAACTTTTCTACAGCATTCTGCCCACAGCTACACAATATGCTAGAAACGCTATTTTTTCTGGCTTAATGCCAAGTGATATGGAAAAACTGCATCCCGACCTTTGGTTGAACGATACCGAGGATGGCGGCAAAAACATGAAAGAAGAAGAGTTTCTTGCAGCGCAACTTAAAAGATTGGGATTGAAACTAGATTGGAGTTATCATAAAATTTCTAGTTTAAAGCAAGGAAAAAAGCTTGTAGAAAATTTCAAAAGCCATAAAGATGAAGATTTAACAGTTGTGGTTTACAACTTTGTGGATATGCTCTCTCACTCTAAAACCGAAATGGAGGTTATTAAGGAATTAGCTTCAAATGATAAATCATACCGTTCCTTAACACAAAGTTGGTTTAAGAATTCCCCATTGTTAGAGATTATTCAGCAAGCTGCACGTTTGGGCTTCAAGCTTATTATAACCACAGACCATGGGACCATAAATGTGAAAAACCCATCAAAAGTAATTGGCGACAAAAACACCAGTCTTAACCTTCGCTATAAAACAGGTAAGAGTTTAACGTATGAAGATAAAGAGGTTTTGGCGGCAAAAGATCCTAAATCCATTTGTTTGCCTACGATCAATATGAGCAGTTCTTTTATTTTTGCCA
>JAGQYZ010000498.1 GCA_020435865.1 Aequorivita sp.
GCATTTCCAACGGAAAATACATTTGCAAATGAAACGCCCAGCGCCATTCCAGCTTCCATAATAAAAACTGCAGTAGCACCCGAACCAGAGATGAGGTCGCATCCTTTTGGATTGAACTGTGGCACTGGAGCCGTAAAAACCCCCTTATAGTTTTCGGTTATAACGCCAATGCAGTTTGGGCCAATTAGGCAACCGTTTACGCTCTCAACCGTTGTTTTAATCTTTTGTTCCCATTGCTTACCCTGCTCTCCCGCTTCGCCAAAACCTGCAGAAATGATTATGAAAGCTTTGGTATTTTTTTCTTCGGCTAAAGTTTTGATTGTTTCTAGACAGTATTTTGCGGGAATGGCAAGAATGGCGAGATCTGTTTGGGGAATTTCCTTTACTTCAGAAAAACTTTTTATAGCCTGTACCTTTTCCTCTTTTGGGTTTACAACAAACAAACTTCCACTGAAACCACCGGAAATAATATTTTTCAGCATATTACCACCAGGTTTTTTGGTGTCGTTGGAAGCACCTATGACTGCGATACTCTTTGGATTAAGGAGTTGTTTGTTGACCATATTTTCAAAAATGAAACCGAAATCGAAATGAATTCAGAAGCAAGCGAATTTAAAAGATACATTTATCTTAAAAACTGATAAATATCATATTTGGGGCCAGTGTTAAGGGGTATTTTTATCGGCAATTATGATATTTCGAAATGTCAACAAATTCAAGACCTTACATTTTTGTAATTGTAATTCTGCTTGCCATTTTTGGCGCATACAACTATGTGGTTTACAACACCGATGGCTATGTGACTGTTGAAAAATTACCCCCAGTGGCAATAAAAGGCCAGCAATTGTTTCAAAATAACCGTTGCTGGTCCTGTCATCAATTATACGGTTTGGGCGGTTATTTGGGGCCGGATTTAACCAATGTCTATTCTGCCGAAGGCAAGGGTCCAAGTTATATAAAAGCGTTTTTGAATAGTGGCGTAAAGAGTATGCCGCAGTTCAATTTTTTGGAAGAGGAAAAAAATGCTTTGGTTGAATATCTTAAAAAGGTAGATGAAACAGGAATCTACCCCAACTATGAAGCCGAAATTGAAGCCACGGGCTGGGTAAAACTAAAATACAGAAATGAAAAGTAAAGCCCCAATTTATTTTTTGCTTTTTGCGATAGTTGCTCTTTTTTTGGGAATGTTCTTCGGAATGACGGCTTCATTTCAATATTTAATGCCCGAATTTTTGAAAGAGCAAATACCTTTTTCAAAACTGCGGCCTTTCCATGTTACTTCGGTCATTTCCTGGATTGTGTTATGCGCTACTGGAAGCATCTATTTTTTTCTGATTTATGTTGAAAAATTCAAGCTCTTTGCGCCCTTGCTGGTAAAAATCCACTTTATCATTTTCTTGTTAACTGGCATCGCTATTTACTTTTCATTCGCCTTAGATTATACCGAGGGGAGGGAGTATTTTGCTTTTACACCAATATTGATAGTTCCAATTTTAATAGGCTGGGTACTCTTCGGAATAAATTATTTTAAAACGCTTTATAAAAATATAGAAGGGTGGCCGGTTTATTACTGGATGTGGGGCACGGGCATCGCCTTTATGTGCTATCATTTAATGGAAGCACATTTTTGGCTTTTCGATTTTTTTAGGTTGAATTTCATAAAGGATTTCTCCGTACAGTGGAAATCGACCGGTTCGTTTACAGGCTCGTGGAATATGTTGGTGTACGGTATTTCTATTTATTTGATGTCCAAAATCAAAAGGAATACTGACGTCGCCACGAATAAAATTGCATTCTTTTTCTACTTTTTGGGGCTTACCAATTTAATGTTCGGCTGGGCGCATCATACCTATTTATTGCCCACACAACCTTGGATCCGCTATGTTGCCTATGCGATCAGTATGACAGAATGGATTGTTTTGGCTTCCATTATTTACAATTGGAAACGCTCCGTTTTGAAAGTGGAAAGGCAAAACCACCCGATGGCTTATCGATTTTTGCTTTCAACGGATTTGTGGATTTTTCTGAATATAATTCTTGCTTTGCTTTTTTCAATTCCCGCTATCAATTTCTTTACGCACGGCACACATATTACGGTGGCCCATTCTATGGGAACAACCATTGGGATAAATACTACGATACTTTTTTCAGCATTGTTTTTTATAGCGCATCAGCTTCACCCGAAGCTTGAAACCGATACCAAATGGGTAAAACGCGGCTTCATTACTTTCAATATTTCGCTGTTCTTTTTTTGGATTTCTCTTTTGATTGCTGGCGGAAAACGGAGTTATTGGATGTACATTTCAAAAGAAGGATTATTCTCTGAAATGCAGAATTCGCTCGTT
>JAGQYZ010000499.1 GCA_020435865.1 Aequorivita sp.
TATTATATATATATTTAGCACTTTATAAAATTAATTCTATATAAACATGAGAAAATTATTACCTGCTTTAGTCTTATTTATCAGTGCAATTTCAATCGCCCAAAACCCCTGTGAAAATGGAATGGCTGGGCAATATCCCTGCAACGGTTTGGATCTTTTATCCAGAAAAAGCCTTAGCTCTATGAACGCTAGCGCAGGAAATGATTCTTGGGGATGGACTGACCCACAGGACGGAAAGGAATACGCAATTATGGGCTTAAACAATGGAGCTGCATTTGTTGATATAACTGACCCCGTAAATCCAGTGTATCTTGGTAAACTTCCAACACATACAGATTCCAGTATATGGAGAGATATAAAAGTATATAACAATTATGCATTTATTGTTAGTGAGGCAAATGGCCACGGAATGCAAGTTTTTGATTTAACCCGTTTACGCAACGTTAGCAATCCTCCCGAAACTTTTACTGAAGATGCACATTATAACGGTTTTGGGCACTGCCACAATATCGTTATCAATGAAGATTCTGGTTATGCTTACGCTGTGGGAACTAGCACTTTTGGTGGTGGACCCCATTTTGTAAACATTCAAGATCCTTTAAACCCTGTGGGCGATGGAGGTTTCAGTGGCGACAATTATTGCCACGATGCACAAGTAGTAATTTACGATGGCCCTGATGCAGATTATGCAGGCCATGAAATTCTTTTTGGAAGTAATGAAGACAGAGTTTCAATTGTGGATGTTACCGATAAAAACAACCCGATTGGAATTTCCAACGGATTTTATGGCAGTGTAGATTACACTCACCAAGGTTGGCTTACTGATGACAAAAATTACTTTATTATTGGTGATGAATTAGACGAATCTACATTCGGCTTTAATACAAGAACAATCATTTTTGATGTAAGTGATCTAGATAACCCAGTAGTACATTTTGAATACGAATCAGCTGATATAGAAGCCATAGACCATAATGGTTATGTGCTTGGGGATGAATTTTACCTCTCTAGTTACCGCGCAGGATTAAGAGTGTTTAATATCAGTGATATCGAAAATCAAAATATGGTGGAAACCAAATATTTTGACACCTACCCAAGTAGCAACTCTGCCAATTTTGATGGTGCTTGGAGTGTTTACCCATATTTTGCTAGCGGAAGCATTGTAATTAGTGATATTGACAGGGGATTGTTTATTGTAAGGGATTCATCATTGGGTGTACATGATAATTCCATTTCATCCTTTGCTATTTATCCAAACCCTGCTGAAAATTTGGTGAACATAACTTCCAAAACTGAACCTATTGTTCAAGTTGAAATTTTTAACACCTTAGGTCAAAAAGTAATGAGCAAAAATTTTGAAGAAGACCTTTCTGAAACAATTGATGTTTCGCTTCTTCAAACTGGCATTTATTTCCTTAAGGTAAACGCAACCAGTACAAAACGTTTGTTAATAGACTAAAAAAGACCCATATCCCCCCAGATGTATTTTATAAAAAAATCGAAAATAAGTTTCCTCCCCTTCTTATCCATTCTATTAATAGGTATTTCCTGTGGAAAAGATGACGGGACCAATAACATTGGCTCTGAAATTAATGGAGAAATAGAACTTGTAAAAACCTATGGTGGGAGCGGTATTGATGAAGCTGTTTCTGTAGTGGAAGCCTTTGATGACAACTATATGGTTTTCGGTTCTACTAGAAGTACTGATGGTGACATTACTGACAAAACAGGCAATGACAGTGACTTTTGGTTACTAAAAATTTCCAAAACTGGCGAAGTTATCTGGTCCAAAACCTACGGAGGCAGCAATGATGAAGAGGCTGCGCGTATTACAAAAACCAATGATGGCGGGTATTTACTAAGTGGTTATACCGCCAGTAATGATGGAGATGTTTCAAACAATGCTGGCTTTCATGACTATTGGATCGTAAAAATTGATGCTTCTGGAACTATTATGTGGGAAGAAAATTTTGGTTTCTCCGGTAGCGACCAGGCCTATAATGCTTTTCAGACCTCTGATGGCGGTTATTTCATTACAGGTTTTTTTGATGTTTCTGCCAGTGGTGGAGCGGGGAATGATCTTCAAAAAGGAGTAGCTCACGGTGTGGGCGAATTTTGGGGAATAAAACTAGATGCCACTGGCACCAAACAGTGGCGAAGGTATTTTGGAGGTACTAATAATGACCGCAGCTATGATGCACTTGAAACTAACGATGGTGGCTTTTTAATGACTGGTACTTCAGAAAGTATAGATTTTGATAAAACAGATCCCAAAGGAAGTTATGATTATTGGGCTGTAAGACTTACCGCAAATGGAGATTTGCTCTGGACGAAATCTTTTGGGGGCGAAGAAATAGACAATAGTTATGCTTCCATTAAAACCAACG
>JAGQYZ010000500.1 GCA_020435865.1 Aequorivita sp.
TACTATTTATTTTAATATTATAAAAACCAAGCCCGAACGAATTATTTTTGTAATTTAAGGGTTCTAAAAAAACATTAAACTAACCTATTATTTATGAAACGTATCCTTGTCCCTACAGATTTTTCTGAACAAGCAGAAAACGCGCTTAAAGTAGCCATAAAACTTGCTGAAAAACATAAAAGTGAAATCTACCTGTTACATTCCATGGAAATGCCACTACATTTGGCTTCCGCTGATTCTGGCACTCTTCCTGAATCCTTATTTTTTATAAAACTTGCTGAAAAACGCTTTGGAGATCTTCGGAAAAAGAAATATTTGGAAGGGATTACCATAAACGAAGCCATAGGTCACAACGAAATTTACGAAGATATTGAAGAGGCCTGCAAAAAAAATAAAATAGACCTAATTGTTATGGGTTCTACTGGAGCCAGTGGTTTTAAGGAAATGTTTGTGGGAAGCAATACCGAAAAAGTGGTGCGAACTTCAGATACACCTGTGCTCGTTATCAAAAACAATCATCCAGAATTTAACATAAATGATTTTGTTTTCGCTACTGATTTTTCTGAGGATGGCCGTGGAGCTCTGAGCAAAGCACATAAATTTGCCAATATGGTCGGGGCAAAAATGCATTTGTTGTTTGTAAACACGCCTGCTAATTTTAAAACTTCTTTACAAGCTCAGACAATTATGGAAAATTTTGTTAGAGGAATGCGGGTTGAAAACTATACGCTTAACATTTATAACGATACTTCTGTAGAAAAAGGGATACTCAATTTTACGCAACACATAAACGCAAAACTGATTGGAATGGGAACCCACGGCCGCAAGGGAATATCACATTTCTTTAATGGAAGTATTAGTGAAGATATGGTGAACCACGCCAATATGCCGGTGATAACATTTAAGATTTAATTGAGATGCATTTTCCAACTATGTCAAAGTTTTAAACTTTGACATAGTTGATGTTACTCTTTCACAAACTTCTTAATGGCTGTTTTCCTTTTCCCATACTCGATTCGCAAGAAATAGATGCCGCTCGCCAATTGGGAAACATCTATACCCGTTTGCTTTTCAATCACTACATTTTGTGTACTTAAAAGTTTGCCTGCTATGTTGAAGATTTCGATTGTTAGATTTCCTGTGGTATTTTTTGAAGTTAAAAACAATTTGTTTTTAGCAGGGTTGGGGTATAGATTGAAATTGAAATTTTCTAAGTCTGTTACACCTAAACTACAATACTCACTGTAAGAAGTCCATGCATCCTTGCACCAACCCACAAGTGGGAAACCCTGACATTCTGGACGTATGGCGTTTTCATCATCAACTTGGATGCAAGTAAGCTCCGTGTTGCCAGTGGAAATCATAGATAACATATTATGGTTGTTGCCATTGTTAATATATAGATTTGTTAGTTGGTTATTTGCACACTCTAAATATGCAAGCAACCCGTGCTGTGATAAATCCAATTGACTTAGTAAGTTATCCCAACAGGTTAATACTTCAAGGTTTAGGTTTTGGGAAATATCTATACTACTTATTAGATTATCGTCAAAAGATAATCTTTCAAGATTTATATTTTGGGTTACATCCAATACCGTCAGTTGGTTCTTCCCGCAATCCAATATTAAAAGATTTGGATTTTGAGCTACATCTATACTGGCTAATGGGTTGTAGGAGCATCTTAATATTTCAAGGTTCAGGTTTTGAGATACGTCCAAATCGGCTAACTCATTATCTTGACACCATAAGTAACTAAGATTTATATTTTGCGATACATTTAAATTACTTAGGTGGTTGAATATACAGGTCAACTTCTGAAGGTTTAAGTTTAGAGACATATCCAAAGCAATTAATTGATTGGAAGAACAGTTCAGTTCTTCGAGATTTATAAAGCTCTGGATACCTTCTAAAGATGAAATATTCCTACCACTAACATTCAAGATTAAGACCGCTTCTGCCTCGCTTACCTGTATTTCTCCATCATTATTAGTGTCCACACCCTCATCAATAAGTGCATTTTTAAAATTGGAGTCTGGAATATTCACAATTTGGGCATTGAGAAAGGTACAGGTCAATAAAAACAAAAATGTATAAAACTGTTTCATGATTTATTGCTTTAAAAGGGTTTTAGAGTTTTGTATTTCGCCGTCACATACCAAAATAATATTGTATAGTCCCGTGGTGTAGGTAGAAACATCTATGCTGGTGCTTGATTGTTGTACATCAAGGATATAATTGTCACTATTGCCTGTATTCATATTTACCACCATTACATATCCAGAACTTGCTCCGTTCGCTATATAATTAACAGTAACCAGATTGGATGCTGGGTTAGGTGCTAAGCTTTCTATCCGGTATGGATTAACGGTTATTTGAATTTCATCATAATCTTTAAAGCCATCTATATCTGATATGACTTCTAATTTATAAATCATTGTCATTTCAGGGGTAATCGTTAGATCTGTACCTGAATATATAAGGTTGCCGTCTGGATCATACCAATTGTATGTAGCATTTTCATTGATTAGCCCGGCAGTGATTGTAACAGTCTCGTTCTTTTCTATTTCCTCATCGGTTCCGGCATCCGCAGTAAAGGAATCCCTTTGATGCTTCCGTACCTCATAAGTTTCCCCACCAATAATCTGGTTTGTTTGAGAATCCTTTTGAATAATATGGTAGGTATAATTTCTTTTCTCGGTTAGTTCCTTAGTTAAGAAATTGAAAGACACAAAAGCGGTTCCCAAGGCACCAGCCTGTAGGGTAAGATTACCGATACTGGCACTACCACCCGCTACTTTTATTGTTTTTGGTTTTATCTCTTCTGCCGAGGTCTTTGTTTTACCTCCATTGTCCCAAGCACTGTAAAGAATATCATCTAAGGTAATGGTTATTTCTGCTTCATCATATAATGCTTTTCCTAACTCGCCCTGTTCTGGTTGAAACTCTAAGGTAAATGTTCTTTGATTTGCAAAGGGATTGCAAACGGCAATGACTCCTCCAACTGGAACAGTCTCTGAGGTATCTGGAAAAATATCCACTATGGTAGTATTTTTCCAAGCAATGTTATTGTTGTTTAGTACGTTGGTTGTGATAATATCGCCCTCTGGGAAAGTCATTGGGTCGTCTACAGAATCTATTCGAGCCAAAAGGCAAAAGTGCCAAGGATTTGGGTTGATCTCAATATAGTCTTCTGGATTAGGGACATCCCACTCGAATTCTAAAATCTTGGATTCACCAATTCCAAGTGGTGGGATTGTAACCGTGCCAACTTGATCTCCCATTGATACTCCGTTTGAACTAATAGACCCGTCCCAATAGTCTGGCCAATTAAGGGAAGTATTAGCTTTTGCCCAGTAGAGATGAAGTAGATCATTCCCTGATGAGGTGACACAACTGTTATTTGTTACCCTTACATAAACATAATTGGGATTGTTAGCATCATATTCAGGGTTTTGGTGTACATCGGTTATCTGCCCATCGTTATGGTTACGCACCCAAATATCTTCACTACGCCAAGGTTGGGCAGTATTGATATCTGGCTCAACGAAATAATCAATATCGGAATTTTGCATGGCTAAGTCTATTTCAGACGAAGGGTGTACCATACAGTCCGCTGTTTTCACTGCCCGAAAGGCATTTATCCGTCCCGTGCCCAATTGCCCAATAAAGGGTTCATTATAAGGGATATGGTACACATCATCTGTGGTATTTTTAATAATATCCAGCACTTGAGGAGCGGTTAGGCTTGGATTTGCCGCAAAAACCAAAGCGGCCACGCCTGTAACATAGGGTGCGGTACTGGAGGTATTTGTGGCTATGCGAAAACCTTGTGGGTGTTCGGCAAAATTATTTGTAATATTGGTAACAAGAATTCCCGGAGCACAAACATCTAATTTATCATTGTGATTATTGGCTCCTTCTCCGAAAAAAGGCCTATGGTAATGGCAATCAGGCCAAGAATCTGCCCAAAAATCAATAGGAGAAAATTCGCCAATCGGATAGCGATGGCCCACATTGGTAACCCCAAGAACGCTGTCGTAACAAGCGGGGTATTTATAATCTGTTACACCTTCATTGCCTGCTATAGCAACAATTAATGGCGGATTTGGCAATGTGTTAATTTCTGCAATTGCATCGTCAAGGTCAGGTTTTAGGGAATGATAATCAAACATTGACCAACTACAATTTATTACCCTGACATTTGGATAATCTGATAAAAGTAAAAGTCCATTTATTAAATCTCTTGCTCCTCCATTAGTATAAGCGAATACTACTTTAGACTCATGTGCTATGCCCGCAATATATTGATTGTTGTTAGCTTTGGCAACTATTTTTCCGGAAACAGCTACACCATGATCCCAGTATGGCCCATTATAATTATTTATTAAAATAGTGTCAAATATTTGCCCTTCTAAATCGGGATGCTCAAGAGGATTTGCAACATCATCCACCCCAATCAATACATTCGGATCTCCCGTAGTGATGGTCCACGCCAAAGGCAATCTTATCAAATCATAGGCTGTATATCTTTCCCCCGTATAAGGGTCATCATAATCATTCGGTAAAACAAAGGGTGGGTTGGAGGGAAGCGGTATGTTTTCACTATCATCTATTAAATTTTCATCGTTATCTAATAAAAAAAACCTTTCTACCTCATTTCGTTGTAAAAAACTATTTTCATTTGCAAAATTCTCAGAAACTTCAACGAAATAAATTCTTTGTAGTCTAGGCGTTTGTGCGGTGGGATACATTCTCTCAAACGTATATATGCCACTATTGTTTAAAACATTAGCAAAATCTTGATTAGTTAAACTAATATTTAAGGTTTGGTCTGGATTGGTTATTTGCTGGATAGTTCCCAACTCATACCCTTGCTTTATTTCAAGATAATAGTCCTTGGTGTTTTGGGCGCTTAAAAAAAATGAGGAAAAAGCAACCATAAGACAGATTAATATTCTGTGGGCGTGTGGGCGTGTGGGCGT
>JAGQYZ010000501.1 GCA_020435865.1 Aequorivita sp.
ATGGCCCACGTTGGGGGCGCTATTTTTGGTTTTGTTTATGCTACCCAACTTGCAAAAGGAAACGACATTGGTAAATGGTTCGAAAATTTTATGGATTGGATTGCAAACCTCTTTAAACCGCGAACAAAAAAGCCTTTCAAAAAAGTGCACCGCACAACACAACCCACGACCCAGCGTTCTAAACCCAAAGATGTAAAATCTGAAAACCAGAAAAAGGTTGATGGTATTTTAGACAAAATAGGTAAAAGTGGCTACGAAAGTCTAACAAAAGAAGAAAAAGATTTTTTGTTCAAAGCCGGAAAAGAAGACTAAACCAATGCGGAAATTTTTCAACAAACTGATTTATTGGGGCAATTTGCTTGCGGCATTTCTTTTGCTAATTTCTTTTATTCTGCCTTATTTGCCTCCAAAAAACTTTCCGACAATTTCATTGCTTAGCTTGGTGGTTTCTGTGCTTATAATTGTAAATATTATTTTTGCAATTTATTGGGCAGTCCAGTTTCGGCGTAGGTTTTTTATTTCCTTCGTCATGCTTTTTATCTCCTATTTTTATTTCAATGTTTTTTATGAAATGTCCTCAGATGGTGATGCTTCAAAATATAAAAACACCTTGAATGTGTTATCATATAACGTCCGACTTTTCAATGCCTATGAAAAAAATCCTGCTACGGATTCTAAAAAAATAATTTCAGAGATACTTACCGAAGAAAAACCAGACGTCGTTTGTATTCAAGAATATTACAAGCCAAACACAATCGATTTTTCAATGTATCCGTATCAATACATCCACTTCAAATCTGAAAAGGCAAAACTGGGACATGCCATTTTTTCGAAATATCCTCTTGCCAATACCGGTGCTTTCGATTTTGAAGATACGTATAACAATACATTGTATACAGATGTAGTAAAAGGAGTTGATACAATTCGTATTTATAGCGTTCACCTGCAGTCACTGGGCATTATTCCGCGGGTAAGTTTTTTACAGGATAGTGACAACGAAAAACTTCGAAAACGCGTTTCAAGCGCTTTTGAAAAACAACAAAAGCAAGTAGAAGACATTTTAGTGCACAAACAGAAAACAACCCATCCTATTATTATTTGTGGCGATTTCAACAATACCCCGTTTTCATACAGCTATAGAAAATTGAAACACGGAATGCAAGACGCCTTTCGCGAGCGTGGAAATGGATTGGGAACTACGTTTGAGTTTGAAAAATATCCAATGCGGATAGACTATATTTTTGCTTCCGAAGAACTTGAAGTACTTTCTTTTGAAACCATGAAAAAGACCTTTTCAGACCATTACGCCATTCGGGCTACTGTTGGATGGTAGTTTTGATTTACGAGCGACAAATCCCGAGTCCCAAATTTCAAATTTCAATTCACAATTCGGCTTTTTCCAAATAAACCAACGCATTTGGTCCTTCATTAAAAAGTAAATCCAAAACAGAAAGATTTGGTAAAAAAGGATGGTTTGCTTCGTGGACCTGTGTATATATTTCTGGCCTGAAAGCTGATTTTCTTTTTGCATCTACCAAAAAGCGCAGGTCGGTTATTCCTGGATTTTGTTCGTATGAAGTAGTTTTTGAAATTTCAACTTCAATACCAATCAGTTCGCAAAGCAAATCGAATATTTTGAAGTTGTGTTCCATTAATTTTCCAACGGGTGCTATAAATAAATGCTCTAAATCATCTTCATAATATTCAAAAAAAGGGGAGCTTCTATAAGCGCTCTGTAAGCTTTTCCAATGTTGTTCTTGCCACGGAAAATCATTTTCAACAATCACTTCCTTCGTTTTTTTGCGCTTTCCAGCTTTGTTGTGTTTTATAGGAATGTTTAAAAGCAATTTGCCGTTGCTGTGTGCAATAAACATACGGTTTCGGTACGTTTGCTTCTGATAGTTGTCCTCCACTTCAAAAACAACTTTTTCTGCCTGAGCAACAGCTGCCATTTGCTCAATGGAAGGAAAATAGGAGGGATGCAGGAGAATTGTTTTCATTCAAAAATTAATGACTTCAAAAATAGGAAAGAAAACGAAATCAAAATCAAAATAGAAAGCGAAATTGCTCCCCTTCGAAGGGTATTGGGGTGATGTTTAAAACTTGAAACCTTAAACTTGAAACCTGCAACCCTTTTC
>JAGQYZ010000502.1 GCA_020435865.1 Aequorivita sp.
ACATTTATCTTTTTGTTTTGTACCACAGTATTTGCTTTGAGTTCCAATGGTGTTAATTCTCAAAATGACACTATTTTAATTAATCGCGACCAATCAGTTTCAATAGAAAAAATCTTTGACTATATAAAAGAACAGACTGATTACTCATTTGTTTACAATGAAAAATATTTGGTCAATACTCCAATAGTAGAATTAAAAAAGGGCGTCTACAAAGTAAGTGAGATTCTAAATGAAAGCTTAAAATTAATAAACTGTACTTATACGTTTGATAACAATGTTATAGTTGTAAAGCCAAAAAAAAATGGCTCTACAAACCCTGAGGTTTTACAGCAGGAAAAGTTTTTGATAAAAGGCGTGATCAAAGACGAAGCAGGTTTTCCTGTGCCGGGTGCCAATGTTATGGTAACCAGCATAGATAAATACCAAAAAGAAACAGACAAAGACTACATCATAAGAGGAACCTCTACAGATTTTGAAGGTAATTTTGAAATAGCAGTTTCCTTAGGGCATTTTTTGATAGTTTCAAGTATAGGATTTGAGACATTCAAAGAAAAAATTACAACTAAAAAGGATTTCTATAGTATTGTACTTAAAGAATCCGTAATGCAATTGGAAGCTGTTGTGATCTCAACAGGATACCAAAAAACCAATAAAAAACTAGCTACTGGTTCTTATTCAACCATAGAAAAAGCGGATTTACAAAGACAAGTTACAACCAATTTGGTTGATAGGCTTGAAGGATTATCTACTGGGCTTCTAACCACTGTAAGCAATGGGAATGGAGGAGACAACATTAGTTTAACCTTACGAGGGTTGAGCACCTTCAATGCTAATGACCAACCGTTAATTGTAGTAGATGGTTTTCCAATGCAAGGAGGGTTTAACACCCTTAACCCTGATGATGTAGAAACCATGACCATCCTGAAAGATGCGGCCGCTGCTTCTATTTGGGGAACGCAGTCTGCCAATGGTGTTATTGTAATCACTACCAAAAAAGGAAAAATAGGAAAACCCACTGTAGAGTTTTCTGTCTATTCAACCATAAAACAAAGTCCTCATTTAAATGACTTACAAATAGCAACCTCTCAAGAATTAGTAGATTGGGAAAGTTATAGAATTACCTCTGGAATCTACACAAACTATCCCAATATTCTTAATGGAACATCATCTTCCTATTTAACTGCAGTTGGACAAGTATGGTATGACAATGACCAAGGCACCATTACTGATGGCGAAAGAGAAGCTCGTTTGGCCGTATTGAGAAACACAGACAATTATTCTCAAATAGAAAAATATTTAATGAGAACTTCCATTAGCAATCAATACAACTTTAGTGTTTCTGGAGGATCAACCACAAATAAGTATTACGCTTCATTTGTATTGAACGATGACGAAAGTGTTTATCGTGGTGACGATTCTCAAAGAGTCAACATTAATTTTAAAGATGATATTCAACTTCATAAAAAATTAGACTTAAGTATTGGTGCCAATACAACCTTTAATAAAGCCAGCTACAATTCTGAAGGAGGTCTAGATTTGGTGTATGATGGTATAATCCCTCGCTACCAATTATTGGTAGATGAAGATGGGAATTTAACTGATGTCCCGAGAGATTACTTAGCTTCTTTAAAAAGATTCTATGAAACCAATCCTGAATTTTTAGATTGGAGTTACAACCCAATTTCCGAATTAGCAGCAAGAGATAATACATTAAAATCAATGAATTTAAGGTTTCAGGCTGCTTTAAAATGGGATATAACTAATTTTCTTAAACTTACGGCCTCAGGTATTTACGAAAGAGGCTCAACCGACAGAAGAGTATTTAGCTCAACAGAAACATATGAAGCTAGAAATGAAATTAACCGATTAACATATTATGACGATGATGAAGGTGAATGGGCACATCATATTCCCAACACGGGCGGAATCCTTCAACTTAAAACGTCCGATTTGGAGTTTTATACCTTAAGAAGTCAGTTAGAGTTTGATAAAGACATCGCTTCTGTACACAACATTAAATCAATGTTAGGGGTAGAAGCTCAGGATAAGAGAATAAAAGGTGCCTTAAATGAGTATGTAGGCTACAATGAGAGTTCTCTTATTTTTGATAAGTTGTTCAGCTATGGAGATTTATCTTCTCCAGTAGAATATTTTGACGGTGTAATTAGATCAGCTAATTTTTCCAATCCTGCCTACATATCATCAACTCACATTAGAAATATCTCATTCTTCGGGAACCTATCTTATGCTTATAATAACAAATATATAATCACATTAACTGCAAAAACAGACCAATCTTCACTATTTGGTTCATCAGCACGTTTAAGGTTAAACAAATTATGGTCAGTTGGAGGTTCTTGGAATATAGATGAGGAAGCCTTTTTTAACGTTCCATTCATAAACACCTTAAAATTAAGAGGTTCTTACGGAGTAAACGGAAATATTAAAGAAAATGGAACCACAGAATCTGTTTTTACCGCAGGTTATACAACCTTAGCTAATTTACCCTATTACAACCTTAGTGTAGTTGGTAATCCTGAATTAACTCTAGAGGATACTTACACGGGTAATCTTGGTATTGATTTTAGCCTATCCAACTATAGAATAAACGGTTCTATTGACGTATATGAAAGACATAGTAAAAACCTATTAACACAGCGGCAAATCACTTCTACCCAAGGCTATTCATCGCAGCTTGTTAACAATGGTGAAATTATAAACCGTGGGATAGAGCTAAGTCTAAATTTCATTCCCGTTCAAACACCTGATTTTACTTGGAACAACCGACTAAATTTTACCTATAATAAAGGCAAAGTTCTCAACTATGAACTTGATGATGAGCTAGCCTATACCCGTATAACCAGTCCTTATGTACAAGGAGAAGAGATTGGTGCTCTTATAAGCTACAAATGGGCTGGACTATCCGCTGATGGTTCGCCACAAATCTATGATGAGACAGGAGCAATCATTGATGCGAATACAACATTAACAGATGCAAATGCAACAACGGTTAGAGGAAGCAGAACCCCAAAATATTTTGGCAGTTTTGACACGTCAATAACCTACAAAGACTTGACTCTAGGAGTATTTTTAACAACCAAGCTAGGGCATAAATTTAGAAAACCTACCGTAAATTATTCCAATACGGTTGTACATCAAGATATTCAGAATCGCTGGCAAGAAACCGGGGATGAAGTCTTTACAGATATTCCACGATATCCCACAGTTAATGAAGCCACCAACACCGAATTTTTCACAAATTATAATCGATACTACAGACTTTCAGATGCGCTAATTGTTGATGCATCCTACATTAGAATTAAGGATCTCTATCTTAAATATAAATTAAACAAAAACGTGCTAGATAAGATGTCTTTAAATAGCGTGGAATTTATCGCACAGCTTAGAAACATTGGTTTTTTATGGCTGGCAAATGATTACGACATTGACCCCGATACAATTCCATTTTCTGGCGGTGTACTAGTGGGTGCAGGTGGAGACGAAACGGCAGTTAGTAGACCAGGCTATAAACCAACCCCTCAAATCTCATTTGGCGTAAATGTTAAATTTTAAAGTTAAAAATAATAAAATGTCTAGTATCTCTTTTTTGCAAACTAACCAGCAGGATAATTAAAGACATAGCATTTAATATCTAAAAAAAATCATTGCAAATGAAAACAAAACTAAAATATATACTTATTCTGTTGATTACCGCAACAACATTTTCATGTGACGATTATGTAGATATAGAAGCAGAAGGCTTTGTAATACCTTATACAGTTGATGAACTTCAACAGGTGTTAAACGAAGAGTACGTTCAAGCAAATTCAACTTACGCTGCTACCTTTTTTACAAACGATGATTTCATTATCCCAGTTTCAAAACAAACTGATTTTAGAGGCGCATTTGTTTATCATTTTTATTGGGAAAATATCTATGGTTTTGAAGATCACTTCTATAGTATAGAAGAAACTGATGGGGCTTGGAGCTATAATTATGAAGCTATAGGAATCGCAAACTATGTGTTGGATAAATTAGAGTTAATCGATGACGGTTCAGAAGATAACCGCAACAATGTTAAAGGCGAAGCATTGGTGATTAGAGCCTCTGCATACTATAATCTAATTAATTTATATTCCAAACACCCCGCAGCAATTGATCCCGAAACACCTGAAAGCGGAGTTCCATTGTTAACTGAATTTGCCAATCCAGATGCTGACTTAACAAGAGCATCCATTCAAGAAGTTTATGACTTGATCATTTCCGACTTAACTACTGCAGCCCCACTTATTAATGACAGCGCAAAACCAGGAGGAGAAAAAACATTTGCAAGCATGGCAGCAGCATATGGCCTGTTGTCAAGAGCTTATCTACAAATAGGAGAATACCAATTGGCCTTAAATGCAGCGAACAGTGCTTTGGCATTACAAAGCGACTTACTTACTTACAGCACAGATTTGGTTGAATTGAACAACACCCTAGGAGACCCAACTGGTTTATTAAGGCCTCAATACTATAATCCGAAAGAAATCATTATGCACAGACGTGGAAACTCTACGCCTTTTTACGTAAGGTCGGCTTTTATAGGCGGTGTTTTTCAGACTGTAATTAAAAAATTCAGCTATTTATCTGATGACTTGGTTAGCATTTTTGACCAAACCTATGATATGCGCTATACCAAACTCACAGAGTCTGAAACTGGGTTACGAAGATGGAAAGGAGGAGATTCTGCCTACCCATACAATTTAACAGATTTAACTGTACCTGAAGTGATGTTAAATAGAGCTGAGGCCAATGCACGCCTGAATAATGTATCTGAGGCATTAATTGACATAAATACTTTAAGAGAACACAGGTTTACTGCAACAGCACCCACTAGTGTTGTTAATCTAACTGCGAGCTCTCCTGAAGAGGCGTTGACTATAGTTAAAGATGAACGCCGTAGAGAACTTCTTGGCAGGGGTATTCGCTCCTTTGACATTAAACGATACAATGCTGTAGATGGAGACAACATAAGCATTATCCATACAAATTTTCAGGGTGAAGAGGTTACCCTGGAGGCTAATTCAAACAAATGGGCCATGCCAATCCCTAGAAAGGAAATTTTCTTAGCGCCAGAGATTTCACAAAATCCAAGATAATTATCAATATTAAACCAATAGAATAAAACTATTATGAAGCTAAAAATATTTACCGCCTTTTTATTACTAGCAACTATATTTTCGTTTGCCGATACTATTACCATTACAGGCTCCATTAGCGGGAACTCACTACCTGCAGTAAAAAAAGCCATTGTAAAATATCCGGGGAAGATGTTCTCCACAGACGTTACCGATGGTAAATTTTCATTAGAAGTAGAGCTTGACAAAGAAAGATTTGCCGAACTGTACATTCTGGGAAACAATGCCAGTGTAATTTACCTAAAACCGGGAGAGAACAAAAATTTTATCATTGTTGCCAACAGTATAAAGGACATTAAAATTACAAGTAACGAGTCAAATGATTTATCTACCAAAATCATTGACCAACTAAACGCGATTGGACAGGGGTTTGGCTATAAGGCCTTTTATGATTCAAAGACCGCAGATAAAACGGAAGATGCTAAAGAAATGATTGCTCAAGCCCAAAGAATCATAGATCAAAATAAAAAGGCATTAAACAAACAATACCCAAATTTTGTAAGTAACCTGGAAAAAATGCTTTACTGCTTTAATGTCTATGTTAATGTTGAAGATATGGAAACCAAGGCCGTAGAAACCGAGTTGGAAAAAATAAAAAATTCAGGGTATGACATAGATGTACTGGCTATTCCTTATTTCAAAGATTATTTTGACGACTTAATAAACGTAAGAAACGCAGACCAACTGGATGTTTACGGAATTACCGTCAACAATCAGGACAAAAGCGGTATGATCCTAAAAAAGATGTATGTTGAGCAAGTGGTCAAATACAGCCCAAATGCATCATTTGTTAACCAGCTTTTATACGAACCCTTATATAAAGAAAAACTAATCAATGGGTTTAAAAATGAAGATTATGTTGCTTATATTTTAGATAACGTCACGTCTGCTTCTTACGATTCTTACAAAGAAGAATTTGAAAAATATAAAATAGAACAAGCCGAAAATGCTAAAAATAACACCGTAGAAAAGGCATTCAACTTTACTCTAGAAGATTTGGATGGACAAACAGTAACCTTGGCCGATTTTAAAGGAAAACCACTGTTTATCGATTTTTGGGCATCTTGGTGTGGAC
>JAGQYZ010000503.1 GCA_020435865.1 Aequorivita sp.
CAGGGGGGTTCGCTATAGGCTGGGGTGCAAGAATAATGTTAAATTGAGTAGTTGCATAACAACTTGGAACAGTATTATTTTCAACTCGGACAAAAATAAATTGGGATGCAGTAACAATATATGGTTGGGGCAAAGCGTTGATTCCAGCTATTGCATCTGCAGGATTCGAGTGATATGTTACTGTATATTGTAAAGGATTCTGCCCATTAAGAATAATGGCATCAAAAGTAGTATTCAAATTAATTGGCTCTTGTCCAAGAACACCCAAATCACACAAATGGTAAGGGCTTGGAGGAGCTGTAGCAGTAGCCGCAGTAAAGCTAATTTCAAAAGAAGCAATGGCATAACATGTTCCACTAGGCTCTTCTATACGAACCCAAATTGTTTCAGAAGAACCAACAATAGGGTATGCATTTGCGGGAATTATTGGATTTACGTTGTTCTCAGCATCCAGTTGGGTATGGTGATATGTAATAACAAAAGTTGGATCTTGCCCCCCAAGAACATCATCATCATTTTCAGTTAAATCGAAAATACCAGGATTGGTTCCATCATTGCAAATATCAATATCTTGTGGCGGACTCGCAATAACCGGTTGAGGATAGAAAACTACATCAAAAGTTTCTGAATCTGTAACACCTAATGGTAAAAATATATCTGCTCTATAACTTCCAGTAGTGGTGACAGGTAAGGTAGGATTGGTTTCGGCCGGAACAAATGGCACATACGTTCCCGAGCCTACTGGATTTTCATAAAACCATTCATATCCTAAAGCATTTGGATTAGTAGCATCTAGAATCACAGTTTCTCCATCACAAGCGGATGTTTCCACAATAGAACAATCAAAAGCATCGGGATCACCAAAAGTTAAATTAAAGACATCTGCTGTATTTGAAAATCTATCAACAACAATTATAACCTCGTCACCCGGTACCAAACTTAAAAACTGAACCTGACCATCCCCAACAGCAGTTTCACAAAAATCGGTTGCAGTTAGATTTAAACCTGTATTGTATTCACCTGCAGCGGGTGCATCATAACTAGCCCTATCTGCAATTCCCAGATTATTACAGTCAGCGTTTACCCATACAGCAAAGTCATAATCTACAAGACCTGTAGGTTCAATTTGGAAAGTAAAGTTTGTGGCTTGAATAATTGCCAGTCGAAACCAAATAGTTCGGGTACCTTGTAATACCTGACAACCCGTATCTATTGTAATAGGAGAGGGATCTATGGCGTTGTTCTGTAAACCATCCTGACTGTCACAAATTGGAATAAGGATATCACAAACCTGTGCTTGCACGGTTGTAAAAGTGACAAAAGAGAGCGCTAGTAAAAGTATTAATTTTTTCATTGAGGGAATGTTAATGCTAATGAGGGGCTAATTTTTTTATATTTTATTTAATAAAATTGTTTTTACTTCTGCATTGTCAATTATAAATCGTACTTCATACAATCCATTTTCTAAAAAAGAAAAATCTGTTTTTAACATTTGAGTACCTGCATTTTTACTTATTTCTTTGGTAAAAACTTCACTATTGCCTTGGGAAATTATATATTTTACGGTTTTTGCCTCGGCAAATTCAAAACTTAAAATTGCGCTTGAAACCACCTCTGTAGGCTCTATAGAGATAGTTGATTCATAACCCGAAACAGAGTTTTGTTGTCCATATATTAAGGAGACAAAAAGAAAGGCTAATAAAATGGGTAACTTTTTCATGTGTTTTATATAATTTTTTTGCGAAAATTAAGAAAATTTTATGAAAACAGAGGGTTTAAAGTCTTAAAAATAAGAAGTTCGAGTTTTCAGTACCAAAATGCTATTGCGTATCTTTGCAGGCCTAAATGAAAATATATTTTAATAGATGGATTTAGAAAAACACCTGAAAGAGATAGAAGCTATGGGCAATGACCATATTGGCAGTTCCTCAGAAACACCTATGCGGCCTGATGCTTTTGAGCTGAGCGACATTGAAAAAATTGCAAGCATAAAAAAAGATGTTCAGAATATTATGAACACTTTAGGGCTCGATCTTAATGATGACAGTTTGAAAGGTACGCCTACTCGTGTTGCAAAAATGTTTGTACAAGAAATTTTTGGCGGACTACATCCTGACAGAAGACCAAAGGCTTCAACTTTCAGCAACAAATATAAATACAACGAAATGCTTGTAGAGAAAAACATTACCCTCTACTCTACTTGTGAACACCATTTACTTCCAATTGTTGGTAAAGCACATATAGCATATATTTCCAACGGATCTGTAGTTGGGCTTTCAAAAATGAATCGTATTGTTGATTATTACGCAAAACGTCCACAAGTTCAAGAACGTTTGACAATGCAGATAGTTAAGGAATTGCAACAGGTTTTAAATACGGAAGATGTTGCTTGCGTCATTGACGCCAAACATCTCTGTGTAAATTCTCGTGGCATTCGCGATATTGATAGCAGCACAGTGACCAGCGAGTTTGGTGGCGCCTTTAAAAATACTGAAACCAGAAGAGAGTTTTTAGATTACATAAAACTGGATACTGAGTTTTAAAAGTAATTCCAAATCACAATATCTAAATTCCAAATAAATTTCAAATTCAAATATTGAAAACATAAAACATTAACTTTGAATTTTGAATCTTAAACCTTGAATTCGAAAAATTGAAACAGCAAGAACTATATATCTATAATTCCCTTTCAAAAAACAAAGAAATATTCACTCCAATCCATGAAGGCGCGGTAGGCATGTATGTTTGCGGACCTACGGTTTATAGCAATGTGCATTTAGGAAATTGCCGAACCTTTCTTTCTTTTGATTTGGTTTTTAGATATTTGAAGCATTTGGGCTACAAAGTTCGCTATGTTCGGAACATTACCGATGCAGGCCATTT
>JAGQYZ010000504.1:0-178 GCA_020435865.1 Aequorivita sp.
CTTGGAATTGCCGTAACCATAGACGTGATGCCTCCTTCAACATTGCGACAGATGAAAAGTAGTGGCGAACTTGACATTTTCCGTGCCAGTTGGATTGCAGATTATCCCGATGCGGAAAACTATCTTTCGCTTTTTTACAGCCCCAATTTTGTGCCGAACGGTCCAAATTATATGCACT
>JAGQYZ010000504.1:386-1625 GCA_020435865.1 Aequorivita sp.
TGGTTTTGAAACACGTTAAAAAAATTACTTCAAAATAAAAGCATACAATTTCTTTTCACTTTTTAAAATAATGTTAAAATCAAAAAATAATTTATTAAACAAACGTTTAATTTAAACAATTGTTTAATTTTGTACCCGAATTAAATAATTCAGTTATGGGTTTGAGCGAAAAACAATTACAGATATTAGAGGTCGCCGAAAAACTATTTGCTGAAAATGGCTTTGATGGTACTTCAGTTCGGCAGATTTCAAAAGAGGCAGATATAAACGTGGCAATGATTTCCTATTACTTCGGAAGCAAGAAAAAGATGCTGGAAGCACTTTTGAACTATAGAATGTCTGATTTCAAAATACAATTGGAATCAATCCTTTCAAAAGATACCACCTATCCAGAAAAAGTAGATGATATAGTAGCATTTGTTGTTATGCGTATACACAAAAACCGTCGCACTCATAAAATTATAAATTTTGAATATTCAAAAGATTCGCGAAGCATCAACTTTGAAAAGTATCTTCAGCAAAAGGATGAAAATTACAAAGTGATTGAAGCTTTCGTGAAAAAGGGACAAAAAGAAGGTGTCTTTTCAAAAAAAGTGAACATTCCTCTTATTGTTCCAACCATTATGGGGACCTATTTTCATTTTTATTACAACAAAAAATTTTATACCTCATTACACAAATTAACGAATGAAATCTCTCTAGACGAATTTGTTCGCACTACACTTACAAAACACATTCAACAAACTATAAAAGCGCTACTTATCTATGCGAATTAAATTTTTATTGCTCGCCGTTTTGATTTCGGGAGGTAGTATGAAAGCCCAGGAAACACAGAGGCTCACCTTGGAAGAAGCAGTGAATTTGGCACTAGCCAAAAGCGACGCTTCCAAAATTGCGGATGCAAAGGTCAATTCCACCGAAAGTCAATTAAACGTTACCAAAAACCTACAATATCCAGATGTGGACATTTCCGGTCAATATAGATATTTGACTGGAGCTGACGTTAAACTGAAAACCCAAACTTCCGATAGTGCTGGTAAAGGAACCGCACAACCTGATGTAAAAAGTCTTTTATTCGGACAAGCAAATGTTTCGATGCCGATTTTTTCAGGTTTTAAATTGAAGAATACCATTAAAGCTGGCGAAAACCAATTTAAGGCGGCGCAATTCAATGCAAAAAATGAAAAGGAACAGCTTGCGCTACAAACCATTCAGGATTATTTAAATCTTTACAAAGCG
>JAGQYZ010000505.1 GCA_020435865.1 Aequorivita sp.
AAGTTTGTTATTTTTAAAACCAAAAATACTTATAATGAAAAAGCTCCTTTTCCTTTTTACGCTCACCACATCATTTTTCAGTTTTTCACAAGAAAACCCCGAAGTATATGTATTTGATATTGCTCCAGCTTATGAAGGCTTAGAGTTACTGAATATGCAAAATGTTTCAAACAATGAAGGTTATGACAACCAGCCGTCTTTCATTTCAAATGAAACCCTTGTTTTTGCAGGAAATAATCAAGGACAGACTGACATTTCAGAATATAGCTTGGCTTCAAAACTTCAAAAATGGATCAATCAAAAAACAGAGGGCGGCGAATATTCCCCACAAAAATTCCCTTCAAGTAATAGCATTGCCGCTGTTAGGCTTGATAAAGATGGGTTGCAACGCTTGTACAATTACAATCTTAAAACTGGAAAATCTTCTGAAATTATTGAAAACCTTCAAGTTGCATATTTTGCCTTTTACAATGATAAAAAAATTCTTTCCACAGTTTTAGATGATGATAAAATGGATTTGGTGCTGATTGATTTAAACTCAAAAAATACCGACACCTTATTTTACAATGCCGGACGTTCCCTTCAAAAAGTTCCTAATACAAATTCTATGAGCTATTCTTTAGTAAATGAAGAAGACAATTTGGATTTATACTTGTTGGATATGGATTCCAATGAAAGCTTTTTCGTAACAGAATTGCCTATCGGAATCCAAGATTACGTATGGATTAACGATACGCAAATCCTTGTTGGCAGTGGTAGTAGGCTCTATATATACGACACTTTGGGGGAACCAGAATGGACAGGTGTTGCTTCACTTGAGGAATACGGAATAAAAAACATAACCCGAATGGCAATAAGCCCTGATGGAAAGAAATTGGCAGTAGTTGCAGAACCTAAATAGTTCACACTCACAAAATTCAAAAAGTTTATAGAAGTTCTTCCTTCTTTTAAGTATTTTTAGGGAAACTTTTTTAATGAAACTAGCCTTTCTATTATCAGCCTTATCGTTATGCTCTTTTTGTTTTTCCCAAACCAATCAAAAAACCCAACTGCAGGACGGGCAGGTTTATGATATTATAAATTCAATTTCTGCGGAAAGAATTGAAGCAGATATAACTACACTCGTCAATTTCGGCACCCGAAATACTTTTAGTGATACAATAAGCAACACCAGCGGAATAGGTGCTGCCCGAAGATGGATTAAGGGTGAATTTGAAGCCATTTCAAAAGGATGTAATGACTGCCTAAATGTATTCTTCCAAAAAGATTTGGTAAAAGCTGATGGCAATGATCGCGTTCCAACTGATACTTGGGTCGTGAATGTTGCAGCAATTCAAAAAGGCACAAAATACCCAAACCGCTATATTATTATGAGCGGTGATATCGATTCCCGAAACAGTGATGGTAGTGATTTTACAAAAGACGCTCCCGGTGCCAACGACAACGCCAGCGGAATGGCTGGAACCATTGAAGCAGCAAGAGTCCTTTCAAAATATAAATTTGAAAACAGCATCATTTATTTAGGTCTAAGTGGCGAGGAACAAGGCCTTTTTGGAGGAAGAGGTTTTGCAGAATTTGCAAAAAAGAACGGCTGGGATATCATTGGCATTTTTAATAACGATATGATTGGTAACATACAAGGTGTTGACGGCGTAATAAGCAATCGTGATTTCAGGATATTTAGTGAACCAGTTCCTCCAACAGAAACGGAGCGCGAACGCCAAATGAGACGATTTTATGGCGGTGAAGTGGATGGAATCTCTCGCCAACTTGCCCGTTACGTTTTTAAAACAACGCAGACATATATGCCAGAAATGAACCCGATGATGATTTACAGATTGGATCGTTTTGGTCGTGGCGGGCATCATCGTCCCTTTAATGATTTGGGCTGGGCTGGAATTCGCATTATGGAAGCCCACGAAGATTACAACCACCAGCACCAAGATATTAGAACCGAGAACGGAATTGAATATGGCGATAAACTGAAATTTGTAAACTTTGATTATGCCGCAAAACTTACCGCTGTAAATGCGATAAGCTTGGCGAGTATAGCCTCAGCCCCACCCGAGCCAAAAAATGTTTCCATTGGCGGCATTGTGGAAGCTTCTGCGAAATTGAAGTGGGAAAAAGTTGAAGGAGCAGTTGGTTATAAAATTTATTGGCGAGACACTACCTCGCCCACTTGGGACCACAGCCGTTATGTTGGCGATGTTTCAGAATTTACTTTGGAAGGAATTGTGATTGATAATTCCTTTTTCGGGGTAGCATCAGTAGGAAAAAATGGATTTGAAAGTGTTGTTGTTTTTCCAAATTCGGTGTTTAGGTAAGAAATCTCAAAAAATACAAATCTCAAATCACAAAAAAATAAAGAAAAGTTCGGTTATGGAAAAACCTTATGATTTGGAAGTTAGAACTTTTTTATTTGCAAAATCCGTTCGAAAGTTAGTTTATTCATTGCAGAAAAGTATCGCAAATATTGAAGATGGTAAACAAGTGATTAGATCCTCAGGTTCTGTTGCCGCAAATTATATAGAGTCTAATGAACACCTAAGTGATAAAGATTTTGATTTCAGAATTAAAATATTCAGGAAGGAAGCAAAAGAATCGCTTCTTTGGTTAAAATTGTTGCAAAATGACTTTAATAATAAATATGAAATTAAATTGGTTGAATTAATTAATGAAGCGGATGAGCTAAGAAAGATCTTTTCCGCAATTGTAGAAAAAAGAAAAACAAGATAAAGAAATATGGAATTTGTGATTTGTGATTTGTGAT
>JAGQYZ010000506.1 GCA_020435865.1 Aequorivita sp.
TTGAATTCAACAATGATCGTGATAATATAATTTTCACTGAAAATATAACATTGACAATACCCCACTATGCAAATCCTGTGGGTAATGACTATCTATTCTGTGCCAATATTTTTAATCAAAGCCAGCACATTCCGCCTCACATTGAAGATAGGAAACAAAATCTTTATTTAGGCCATGGATATATTGATATAGACACTATACAAGTTGAAATTCCTGAAAGCTTTTTTATAGAAGTTTTGCCAGAAGACACTATTTTGGAAACCAAGTTTGGAAAATATGAAGTAAGTTTCACTAAAACTGCCGAAAACAAATTAATTTATTCCCGAAAATTGCGAATCAATAAAGGGGAATACCCACCTGTCGAATACGAAAACTATCGTGATTTTTTAAGATCAATCGCAAGGCTCGACAAAACAAAAATACTTTTAAAACAAAATGTACAATAAATTCCTAACCCATATGAAATCGACCTTACTAACCGTAATTGCTGTTTTGTATTTTTTTAACGCATCAATGGCCCAAGATTATAAATTTGGAAAAGTTTCCAAAGAAGAACTAATTCAAAAAGAACATCCATCTGACCCAACAGCAGAGGCTGCAATATTATACCGGGAAGTCCATACAAATTTTGAATATTCAAGTAATTTAGGGTTTTATTTGGTTACTGATGTTTTTGAGCGAATCAAAATTTACACTAAAGAAGGTTTTGATTGGGCTTCAAAAGAAATTGACTTATATCAAAGCAACTCGGGTTCAAATGATGAAATTTCTGGCCTAAAAGCATATACCTACTATTTGGATACCAACGATAAAATTGAGGAGATAAAACTTAGAAATGAAGGTATTTTTGAAGAAAAAACAAACAAGTATATCCACAAATTAAAGTTTACCATGCCAGATATACGCGAAGGTTGCGTAATTGAATATAAGTATAGTATTAGATCTCCCTTCATTAGTAATATTGACGAATTCCGTTTCCAAGAAACCATCCCCGTTGAGAACGTAGATGTACGTTTTTCCTCTCCTGAATACTTCGTTTTTAAGACCTATCAAAAAGGGTGGGTGCCCTATAAGGTTAAAACAGATGGAAGAGATAGAACTGTAGCACTGGCAAATGCCCGAACGGAATATGATATTTACGGAAATATCATCAATAAAGGCGGCGCAAGGGATTTAAAATATAAGGAGAATATATACCTCATCAATTTAAGCAACGTTCCAGCCTTAAAAGAAGAAGCATACGCAGGAAATATAGATAATTATTCCACTGGGCTTAAGTTTGAATTAAGTTATTTGGATTTTCCGGGCTCTCCCCAAAAGACTTATACAACTACATGGGAAGATGTTTCAAAAGGAATATTTGAAGTGGATTCATTCGGAAATGAATTGTCAAAAGATAATTATTTCGAAGATGATTTAAACACTTTATTAAGCGGAGTAAGCAATCCTGAAGAAAAAGTACTTAAAATCTTTTCTTTTTTATTGGAGAAAATGACCTGGAATAACCATGCGAGTTATTATACCGATGAAGGCGTAAAGGAAGCCTATAAAAAAGGTTCTGGTAATGTGGCCGATATTAATTTAATGCTCATTGCTATGTTGCGAAAGGCTAATCTTAATGCCAATCCAGTTTTAGTGAGTACCAAAAACCATGGTATGCCACTGTTCCCTACACGTAACGGATTTAACTATGTAATTGCCGCCGTGGAGCTTCCGCAGGGTATCGTGCTTCTTGACGCAACAAATAAGGATGCTGAAATTGGTGTTTTAAGAACCAGTATAATGAATTGGAAAGGCCGTTTGATTAAAAAAGATGGATCTTCTAATTGGATCTCATTAAATCCGCAAATTCCAGCGGTTAAGAGTGCAATGGTTAATACAGAAATCAAGTCAGATATGTCAGTTGCGGGGAAAGCCCAGAGCAGGTTCACAGGGAATTACGCCTTTCAATATAGAACAGAATTTAAGAGTATGAACGAAGATGAACAGCGCAAGGCAATTGAAAAAGAGAACAATCAAGCTGAGCTATCCAATTTGCATTTTGAAAATTTGACCACTCTTGGACAACCCGTTTCTTTAGAATATGATTTTGAAGCCCTCGATGCTGTGGAAGATGTAGCGGGCAAACTTTATTTTTCCCCCATGTTTTTTATGGCAACAAAGGAAACTCCATTTAAATCCGAAACCCGTGAATACCCTATTGATTTTGGTTATCCAATGAAGAATCGGTATATTATCAATATTGCTTTGCCGGAAGGCTATAAAGTGGAAGCATTGCCTGAGAATGCAGTTTTTAATTTGGGTGAAAACACGGGAAGCTACCGCTATCTTATTTCACAAGTTGGCAACAAACTGCAACTTTCTGTGGAATATGCAATGAATAAATCTTTCATCCCAGCTGAAGAATATGGTAATCTTAAAAAATTCTACGAACTTTTAATAGCGAAGGAAAACGAAAAAGTTGTACTTTCAAAGTCATAATGGATATTAAAAACGCACAAAAAGCTGTAGATGCTTGGATAAAAGAACACGGTGTTCGCTATTTCAACGAGCTTACAAATATGGCACAACTCACTGAAGAAGTTGGTGAGGTGGCGCGCATTATTGCCCGTAGGTATGGTGAACAGAGCGAAAAAGAAAGTGACAAAAACAAAGATTTGGGCGAAGAACTTGCAGATGTTATTTTTGTATTGCTTTGCCTTGCCAACCAAACCGGTATTGATCTTGAAAAGGCTTTTGAAAAAAAATTGGAACTTAAAACCAAACGCGACCACAATAGGCATCACGGTAATGAAAAACTTAAATAAATGTTCAAAAAAGTAATAAACACAAAGGGTTTTTGGAAATCGGTATTCTCGTTGGCAGTAGCTTTCGCAGTACTTTTTGCATTTGTAAAATGGGCTATTGAAGGCTTTGAACTTGCTTATTTCACCGAAAGAAATCCATTGATGTTCATTCTTACACTTCTTCTTGCAGGCTTTGTTTATGGTTTTTTTGTAACCTTCGGTAAGTTTCGTGCGAAGTTGAAGGAAAAAGAGCCAAGGCAATGAAAGCCATTCTTGAGCGTGGAAATTTTCCTGAGAAGAATATAAAAATCAACATCAGCGGTTCCAAAAGCGAGTCGAATAGAATGTTGATACTCCAAGCGCAGTTTCCAAATATTTCAATAGAAAACCGTTCCGAAAGTGATGATACAAAAGTTTTACTGGAAGGTTTAAAAATTACAAATGGAACTGTTGATGTGCATCACGCAGGAACAGCAATGCGTTTTTTAACAGCTTATTTTGCTGCAAAAGATGGGGCTGAAATCATTCTTACGGGAAGCCAGCGAATGCAGGAACGTCCCATCGGAATTTTGGTTGATGCTTTAAAAAGTTTGGGAGCAGCTATTGACTATCTTAAAAATGATGGTTTTCCGCCATTAAAAATAAAGGGAAAAGAACTTCAAAAGGATAAAGTGAAGCTTAAAGCCAATGTTAGCAGCCAGTATATTTCTGCATTAATGCTTGTAGCTCCAATGCTTCCATATGGTTTAAGAATTTCTTTGGAAGAAAAAACTACTTCAGTTCCCTATATTGAAATGACGCTTTCACTTTTGAAATCCTTAGGGATAAATGCAAGCTTCGATAATGATGAAATTGCCATTTCTTCTACAAAAAAAATTGAAAAACACACCGTGATTGTAGAATCTGATTGGAGCTCAGCTTCCTATTTTTACAGTTTGGTGGCACTTTCTGAAACTTGCGAAATAACCCTCGGAAGTTTTTCCCAGGAAAGTATGCAGGGCGATTCTACGTTAGTGCAGCTATACAAATCTTTGGGTGTTAGTACTGTTTTCAATAAAACAGAAAAGACGATTTCACTTTCAAAAGCGCAAACGGAATTACCAGATTCGTTACTTTTCGACTTATCTAATACGCCAGATTTGGCGCAGACCATCGCCGTAACTTGTTTTGGGTTGCGCATTGGTTGCAAGCTTACTGGTCTTCATACTTTAAAGATTAAGGAAACGGATAGGCTTTTGGCTTTAAAAAATGAATTGGAAAAATTAGGAGCCTCAATTCACGTTGATGACAATTCCTTGAGCCTTGAAAAAGCTACAAAAATTAATTTCAACAAAAGCATTGAAACCTATCAAGATCATCGTATGGCAATGGCTTTTGCACCACTCTCATTAAAAACAAACCTCACAATAAACAACGCTGAAGTTGTTTCAAAATCATATCCCAATTTTTGGAAAGACATACAAAAAATGGGTATTTTATGTGTTTTGGACGTTTCGTCAAAATAACAACTTTCCTTCATTAATAATCCATCATTCGGCACTCCCGCATCAATTATAAAAAATTTCCAAATAATAAACTCCTATTTACTTGACAACGCCTGTTTTGAGGTTGTATATTTGCGCCCTTGTAAAATCTAAAGAAACGACGAATTATGGGAATGAAACTTTCAAATTTCAACTTTAACCTTCCAGAGGAATTATTAGCAGAATATCCAGCTCCAAATCGCGATGAATCTCGCTTAATGGTGTTAAACCGAAAAGATAAAACCATTGAGCACAAAATGTTCAAGGATCTTATTGATTATTTTGAGGAGGACGATGTGCTAATAACCAACAATACAAAGGTTTTTCCTGCACGTTTGTTCGGAAACAAAGAGAAAACGGGAGCTCGTATTGAAGTTTTCCTTTTAAGGGAGTTGAACCCAGAAACCCGTCTTTGGGACGTTTTAGTAGATCCAGCTCGAAAAATCAGAATTGGTAACAAATTGTATTTTGGTGATGATGAAACCCTTGTAGCTGAAGTTATAGACAACACAACTTCGCGCGGAAGAACGCTTCGTTTTCTTTTTGACGGTTCTTATGAAGAGTTCCGAAACAAATTGACAGAATTGGGCGAAACACCACTTCCCAAATATATTAAAAGAGAAGTAGAACCCGAAGATGCAGAACGTTACCAGACTATTTTTGCTAAAAACGAAGGTGCTGTTGCTGCACCAACTGCTGGTTTACACTTCTCAAAACATCTTTTAAAGCGCCTTGAAATTAAAGGTGTAAATATAGCTGAAGTCACGCTTCATGTTGGTTTGGGGACATTCAGTTCTGTTGAGGTTGAAGATCTTTCAAAACACAAAATGGATTCTGAAGAAATGAGTATTCTTCAAGAGGCTGTAGATATTATAAACACAGGTATTAAAAAGAAAAAACGCGTTTGTGCTGTAGGAACAACAGCAATGCGCGCCTTGGAAAGCTCGGTTTCTTCAAACCATACGTTGAATGCTTATACTGGATGGACAAATAAATTTATTTTCCCTCCCTATGATTTTAGTATCGCAAATGCAATGGTAACGAATTTTCACACACCAAAATCCACATTATTAATGATGGTTTCAGCCTTTGCAGGACATGATTTTATAAAAGAAGCTT
>JAGQYZ010000507.1 GCA_020435865.1 Aequorivita sp.
GTCGGGTTTTTATTATTGGTTTTATTAATTCCTTTGGAATTTGTAAAATCGCTTATAAACGAAAGGGCCTATAGGCAAGAGGAAGTTGTCCGCGAAATAAACGAGAAATGGGGAAACGAAGTTTTGCTCTCCGGCCCCATTGTTAAGATTCCATATAAAGTCATTTCAGAAGAAAAGATTTTTAACGAAAAAAGCAATTCCTATTACACAAAAACGAAGGAAACTGTGGAGCATGCTTACTTTTTTCCAGATAAATTAAACATTACATCAAACGTTGACACGAAACCATTAAACCGAAGTATTTACGAATCGGTTGTTTATTCCGCAGCCATTGATATAAAGGGAAACTTCCCAAAAATTGATTTTTCAAATACAGATATTGCAAACGAAAATATACTTTGGGAAAAAGCAACGGTGCTATTAAAAACTACCAACTTAAAAGGAATAAAAACAACTCCAGTTGTAAATCTGGCTTCGGAAGCACTTTCAATGACACCCCAATATTCCACGGAATATCTGAATACCATTCAAAGCAATTACATTCCAAATGCTAAAGAAATTTTCAGCGAGCCGCTTTCTTTTTCTTTTGACTTAAAGATAAATGGTAGTGAAAGTCTGAAGTTTTTACCCATCGGGAAGGAAACCGATGCCACAATGAAATCCAATTGGCACTCCCCCAGTTTTGATGGTAACTTCTTGCCGGAAGATACCAACAAGGAAATAAGCCAAGACGGTTTTACAGCCACTTGGCGCATCCTGCAAATAAACAGACAGTTTGAGCAATCGTTTTTTGGGCACCTGCCAGACCTCTCATCTTCTGCATTTGGAACCAAACTTATCATTCCCGTGGACGAATATCAAAAGAGCGAACGCACTGCCAAATATGGTTTTATGGTTATTGGATTGACCTTATTAGTGTTCTTACTGATTCAGTTGGTTAGTAAAATTTATATCCATCCGTTTCAATATGTAATGATTGGTCTGGCATTGGTAATGTTTTATACCTTGCTCATCTCCATTTCGGAGCATAGCAACTTTTTTAGGGCCTATGCCATTGCAGCTTTTTCAGTGCTCGCGTTGATAACGGTCTATTCCCGTGCCATTTTAAAAGGATTTAAATTCCCATTGCTTATTTGTGCTTCTTTAGCTTCACTTTATGGTTTCATTTATGTGATTATCCAATTGGAAAACTATGCGCTTTTGGTAGGCAGCATTGGCCTATTCCTTATTTTGGCAATTATTATGTTCGCTTCGCGAAGAATTGACTGGAGCAATGAATAAATAATAGTCCTTTTGGGCGCAGTTGAATTCTCGACTGCGCTCGAACGGACATTTTATTTTAAAGATTTTAAAAAATGAAAAACTATCTCATTGTATTTATATTTCTTTTTATAACCGAAATTGCCATTGCCTATTTCCACTTCAACGCTTTTATTAGAGGGTTTTTGGGCGATGTGCTTGTTATACTGCTAATCTACTCATTCCTTAAAATCTTTATAAAAAACAACGTTCTCAAAACAGCCGTTTCCGTCTTGGCTTTTGCCTATTTTGTAGAGTTGCTCCAATTATTCAAGCTCTCTGAAAATCTCAATATTCACTCAGAAATTATATTGACCATCATTGGTTCCGTCTTTGATTGGCGGGATTTGGTTGCATATACACTGGGCTTTTTACTTATTTTATTAATCGAAAAAATATTTATCAAATATGAAGACCCTAAAAACATTCCTCTTTGATCGTTTCAACATATTGTTTCCACTTTTTTCGCTAACGGTATTGAGCATTTTTCTGCTTTCCATTCGTTTAAAAGTAACCCATTCCTTTTTCTATCTTTTTTTGGTTTGGAACCTGTTCTTGGCTATGATTCCCTTTTTTATTTCCACTTATTTAAAAACTATCAAGCGGATTAAAAAGCCAAAGCTTTATTTTTTACTCAGCGTATGGCTATTGTTTCTTCCAAATGCCCCCTATTTAATGACAGATTTTATCCATTTGCGCTTAAGTCCGATGGAATGGCTTGGTTTTGACAGTTTGATGATAACAGTTTTTGCAGTTACAGGCCTCGCTTTTTATGTAGTTTCAATCAAAGAAATGAAACAAATGCTTTTTGAGAATATCACCCAAAAGTTAGTTTCAAAATCCCTCTCAATACTTCCTTTTGCTGTCGGTTTTGGAATGTATCTGGGGCGTGTGTTGCGTTGGAATTCATGGGATATTCTTCATAATCCTTTCGTCCTCTTTAAAAATATATTTGAAATAATCGCAAGCCCTATAGACAATATAGAAGCTTGGGCATTTACGATTCTGTTTGGGCTATTTTTAAAATTGGCCTATTGGTGTTTCGAAAAATATCTTTTCGATTATATGGAAGCTTGAGCATTTTGTAATTATAATATTTAGTTTATTTTGCAAAATAATTAATAGTGCCATTTATGTTTATTCGTCTTATCTGCTTTTTTCTAATTCTTCTTTCAATTAATTTTCTCTATTCACAAGAGCGAGAAATAGCAGAATTTCGTGAACCTTCAGAAAGTGATTATGCGCTAACTGTTTACGAAAAAGACTCAACAGCCG
>JAGQYZ010000508.1 GCA_020435865.1 Aequorivita sp.
TAACGTAACACATATTTCTTTTTGACTGTATGTATTTCAACATATTTTAATTCAGATTTTACATAAAGAATGTTCTTTATTCCAACTTTGCTATAGCCGGTTTTATCCTTTACAAATAAATAATCATCCATATGCAATGACTTTTCTTTGAGTGTAGAACCAATTTGAAGGCCCTGCTGTTTTTGAATCTCATTGTAATTTTGTAACGCCACTTCTATAGCGGTGTAAATGTCCATTTTGTTAAATGGCTTTACCAGATATCCAAAAGGTTTTGTTTCTATAGCGCTTTTAACGGTTCGGGTATCACTATAGGCGGTTAAAAAAATAAAAGGAATTTTATAAATGTCGTTAATGGTTTTTGCTAGCCAAATCCCATCACGGGAACCTTGAATATTCATATCCAGAATGGCTATATCGGTTTCTTTCTTGTCAAGTATTTTCAATGCGTCATTTGCATCTCTTGCTATACCAACAACCCGATATCCCATGCTCTCTAGGTTTTCTTTAATTGCATCGGCAGTTAAAAATTCATCTTCTACTATTAATACAGTTATGGTTTCACTCATGCTACATTTTTTAAGTTGTTGATGAAGGTGACCTCAAAAGTACTTCCTTGAGTATTATTGAAATAAGTCAATTCACCTCTAAGTTGCCAAGCCAATCCTTTAATTAAGTTAATGCCTAAAGATTTTTTTGAGCGTTCTTCCATATCCTGAGGAAGTCCTCTTCCATTATCTGAAACAGTTAGTTTGTACATTTTATCATCCATAGGTGTAACGGTAATGGTGATTTTTCCTGATTTCAACCCAATAAAAGCATATTCATAACAATTGCTTATTATTTCATTTAGAATAAGGCCATAAGGGACTGCAATATCTATGTGCGAATTAATCTCAGGCATGATAATCTCTGTAGTTATTTCCATTCCTTTTACCTTATTGGATTCGGCAATGCTGGCCGTTAGGAGTTGAGTGTATTTTTTTAGGTCTATATTTTCGAAATCGCTGGTTTGATAGAGCTGTTGATGGATCATGGCCATACTCTTTATTCTGTTTTGTCCATCTTCCATTAGTTTTTTTACATTCAAGTCTTCGGAATTTTCACCCTGCTTATTCAACAAACTTGAAACCACTTGTAAATTGTTTTTAACACGGTGGTGTATTTCCTTAAACAGAATTTCCTTCTCTCTTAAAGAGTTGTCTACCGCTATTTTTTGCCGTTCAATCTTCACTTTCTGTGATTTCATTTTGCGGAAAAAATACACGGAAATAATAAGCAGTAGGCTTAATGCAGAGAGGGCAAGTGCATAAATGGTTTGTAATTGTTCTTTTCTTGAAATTTCATTGTTTTTTTCCGATAGCAAAAATTGTTGTTGCTGAAGTTCTTTCTCCTTTTTTTCGGTTTCATATAGAACACTTGCTACTTTTGCTTGGGCTGTTGATTTGATTTCACTAATGGAATCTTCAAAATTTTGGGCATATTTAAACATTTTCTCGGCCTCTTCTTGTTTGCCTATGGCCAGAAGAACTTTCGCTTTTTGATTTAAGTTTCTAAGTTTAGCACTGTCATCTATCCCTGAACGTATCATGACCATGGCCGAATCTAAATATTGTACGGCAATGGTATATTGTTTCTTATAGTAATAAAGCTGACCTAATTTATTGTAAGCCTGAATAACAGTCGTGATTTCGTTCTCCGTTTTTCCCGAAGCCAATTCCCTTTTTACGGCTTTAATAGCCGGGTCATAATTTCCGTTTTTTACATCTAGATAGGCTATATTCGATTTTATGACATTTTTAATATGCTCGGCATAATTTGGAGTTTGGTTATTGTAAGCTTCGGATGGAGCGAATTCTATTATTTTTAGGGATTGCCTGTAATAATACGCTGCGCTATCGTCCCTTCCTTCTTTGGCAAAAGAAAGTGCAATGTTATTGTTGAAAGAAGCTTTTCGTATGGGGAATTTTTCTTCTTTTATAGAGTCTAAGGCCAGTCTATAGTATTTTCTGGCAGCGTTATAATCTTTTAATTCATAATACCCTTTTGCTATAAAACCAAATTCCCTGTAGGCCTCTGTATAGGGTTTGTTTAACGCTCTTCCCATTTGATATCTTAAAGGGAGCAATTCAAAAACCCGTTTATAGAATCCTTTTTCAAAATACAGGTCGGACAGTATGACATAAACCGAATATTTGTCTTCCAAGGAGGCAAATACATTCTTGTTTATGAGCTTTTGTGAGAGCAGGAAGGCATCAAAATTGGTATTGTCTACATAATAATTATAATACAGAGCATAATCAATTTGAAATAATTCAGCCATGGATAACTGCTCAGGAGACCCATTTTTTTCTGCCCAATCCAGTGCCTTTTTGCCATAATTAAGATAATCTTCAGAAAACCCATGTATAGTATCTTTT
>JAGQYZ010000509.1 GCA_020435865.1 Aequorivita sp.
GAAGAGTATTCCGAAGAAAAATAATAAAACGGTTTTTTTCATTGTTTCATTTGCTTAATAAACAAACGTTGAAATTGACTTTCTATTTTTTAAACAGCTTTTTTGGAAATAAAAATTAACGTTTTCCGCTCTTTTTCTGTTCTTCTGCCTGTTCCATCATTTCAGCCATTTTGCGTTGAAACTTGTTTTGTTTTTTAGGAGTGGCTTTTTTGACTTGTATTTTAGCATGAATTTTGTCTTCATCAATAATGAAGTTCTTTATAACAAGCATAATACCAATGGTAATTAAGTTTGAAACAAAGTAATACAAGGAAAGCCCACTTGCATAGTTGTTGAAGAAAACCAACATAAACAAAGGCGAAAGGTACATAAGGAATTTCATGTTTGGCATTCCAGGTTGCTGGTTCTGTTGCATGCTTTGGCCTGTAGTCATCATCATATAAATAAAGATGGCAATGGAAGCCAAAATCGGGAAAAGACTCACGTGATCTCCATAAAATGGAATGTGGAACGGCAATTCTGCAACAGTGTCATAACTTGAAAGGTCCTCAGCCCATAGGAAACTTTTCTGTCGTAAATCAAAAGCCGATGGGAAGAAGGTGAATAGGGCATAAAACACCGGTATCTGCAGTAAGGCTGGCAAACACCCTTTCAGCGGACTGGCGCCAGCAGAGTTTTGCAGCTTCATGGTTTCCTGCTGTATTTTAAGCTTGTTGTCTTTGTATTTCTCTTTTATTTCGTCCATTTCAGGTTTTAAAACCTTCATTTTTGCTTGCGCTAAATATTGTTTATACTGAACTGGGGAAAGCAATAATTTTATAAGAATTGTCAAAACAATAATGGCGATTCCGGCAGGTAAAAAGTCTGATAAAAATCCAAATAGTGGAATGATTACATATTTGTTTATTACTCCAAATATTCCCCACCCAAGTGGCATTGCTTCATCAAGGTTTCGTCCGTATTTTTTAAAAATCTTATAGTCCGAAGGACCGTAATACATATTCATATTATATGCCAACGCACCTCCTTTTGGCTCCAAAAGCATCTTTGCGCCGTACTGTTTTGTGAAGGTTGTATCTACTTCTTCATTGTGAACAAGGTTTTCAGAGCTTAGTGTAACTTCTTTAAAAGGAATATCTGTAAGCAACATAGAGCTGAAGAAGTGCTGACGGAAGTTCATCCAGGTTACATCTTTTTCAACTTCGGTGTCTTCACTGGTAGGCGAAAGTTTTGAATGTTTTTCATCATCATATTCATATGTTAAACGCGAATAGCGGTTTTCGTAAGAAATACTTTTTGCGTGACGATATCCCTTCAACTTCCAATCCAAATACATCGGTTGTGACGTATTGATAATACCATCCAGCCCTTGGCTATTGATACTGAAATCCATCATGTATTCACCTGGATGAAGGGTGTAGCGATATTCTATGAAACCGTTTTCTGAAGTTTTCAATTTCATTGAAAGCACTTGGTCTTCTCCATTTTTGCTCAATGTAGGTTCAAAATATAGATCTTGTGAGTTTAGCGTTCTGTTTTCTGATGTAAACTGAAGATTTAATGAAGCATTTCCGTCCTTAATCAAATAAATTGGAACGGAGTCATATTTATGGAAGTTCTTTAATAGCGCTTCAGAAATGTAACCACCTTTATTGTTTACTTTCAAATAAAGTACATCGTTTTCCAAAACAGTTGTGCCCTCAGTTGCGGAAGGAAGTGTTCCGGAATAAGCAAAGGAACCAAGTTTGTTTTTCAATTGTTCCAAAGCTAATGAATCACCTGGCTTTACAGCTTCTATAGTATCGGCAGTTGCCTCTGCTAATGTGATGTCTTGTTTGGTTTTTTCTTCGGCAGCAGCTTTTTCTTTTGCTGCGGCTTCAGTTTTGGCTTTTTCAGCTTGAAGTTCTTCCTCAGTGGGTTTGTTTAGGTACAACATCCA
>JAGQYZ010000510.1:0-1749 GCA_020435865.1 Aequorivita sp.
CTTCGCACAGCAAGTATTGACTTTGGACGAATGTTATACTCTTGCCGAAAAAAATTATCCTTTGGCAAAACAAACGGTATTATTGGAAGAAAAAACCAATTCTGAAATTAAGGTTTTAGAAAAAGAAAAACTTCCAAAATTAGATATAAACGCTCAAGCAACATACCAATCTGCCGTAACACAGTTACCAATACAATTACCCAATATTAGCATTGAACCCCTAAACAAGGATCAATACCGCGCCACACTGGATGCAACCCAGCTTATTTATAACGGAGGAAGCATTGCCGCAAATGCAAAACTAAAAATTACAGAGCTTGCAACCAAGCAACAACAAATAGAGGTAAATTTATATGCCTTAAAAGCACGTATTAATCAAAATTACTTCAGCATATTACTTCTACAGGAACAGGAAAAATTGCTCCTTTCAAAAATGGAACAACTCAATGCACGTTTAAAAGAGGTAAATGTTGGGGTAAAATATGGGGCTGTCCTCCCCGCTTCCGAACAGCTATTGGAAGCCGAACAACTGAAGCTGAAACAACAACTCTCGCAAATTAATTTTGACAAGGAAAAAGCTTTAAAAAGCCTTTCCTTGCTGATATTTCAGAATCTGGAAAATACCACAACTTTAACCAATCCATCTGTTTTGATTGCACCTGAAACTGAATCGAAGCGGCCCGAACTGGAACTTTTCAATTTGCAAGAAATGCAATTGGAAACTTCAAAAGAAGTCATATCTAAAAGCAATTATCCAAAATTATTAGGTTTTGCACAAGCCGGTTATGGTAATCCTGGTTTGAATATGCTGGACAATTCATTTGAAGATTTCTATATGGTTGGGCTGAAACTCAACTGGAACATTTTTGATTGGGGAAAAACGAAGGAGCAAAAACAGGCTGTTGATATTTCAAAAGCTATAGTTTCCACAGAAAAGGAAACCTTTTTATTAAACAATGAAATACAACTAAAAGAATCTGAAAATAATATTAATAAATATGAATCGATGCTTTCAAAAGATGCTAAAATAATTGAATTACGTGAGCAAGTTTTACAGGCAACAACTTCACAATTTCAGAACGGTGCCATAACTTCTTCAGAATACATTACAGAGCTAAACAATCTTTACGAAGCAAGAATTGACCAACAATTACACGAGGTTCAATTGGCTCTTGAAAAAGCAAATTACAAAATACTCAAAGGAGATTTTAATTAAATTTTAAAGATGAAAAATATAAAAATATTGTTTTTGGCGGGATTGACAGGAAGTCTATTTTCATGTTCCAACAGTGAAAAAGCCGATGGTCACGGAAATTTTGAAGCTACTGAAGTTACAATTTCTTCCGAATCAAACGGGAAACTGGAATTTCTGAATGTCGAGGAAGGACAGGTTTTGGAAAAAGGAGAAACTGTAGGATTGGTTGATACAACCCAACTTTATCTTAATAAACAACAATTACTTGCTTCAAAGGAAGCATTAGCTTCAAAATCGGGTGGCGTTTGGTCTCAAGTGAGTGTTTTGAATCAACAATTGCAAACTGCAAAAACGGAACAGCAACGTATTCAAAATATGTTCGTCGAAAACGCTGCAACCCAACGTCAATTGGATCAGGCGAACGGCCAAGTTAACGTTTTGAAAAAGCAAATTCAAAATGTGGAAACACAAAATGCACCAATCGTGAACGAAGTAAAATCTAGTGATGCCAAAATAGCTCAGATTGAGGATCAGATTTCAAAATGTAGTATTAT
>JAGQYZ010000510.1:1807-3960 GCA_020435865.1 Aequorivita sp.
TCCTTCGGAAAACCACTATACAAAATAGCCAATTTGGAAGAGATGACGTTACGCGTTTATGTAAGCGAAACGCAGTTGCCAAGTATTAAAATTGGACAACAAGTTACCGTAAAAATTGATTCTGGAGAAGCCATGAAAGATTATCCCGGAACCATAAGTTGGATTTCTGATTCAGCGGAATTTACTCCCAAAATAATTCAAACAAAGGAAGAACGGGTGAACCTTGTATATGCAGTAAAAGTGATAGTAAAAAACGACGGTAGCCTAAAAATTGGAATGCCTGCGGAAATGTGGATTGGAAAATAGTACACAGTGGTCAGTGGTAGTAAAAAATAAAAAATATGGAAGCAGTTGAATTTATATTATATGTCTCGGATCAAAGTAAGAGTACTAAGTTTTATGAAAAACTGTTCAATTTAACTCCTTGTTTGAACGTATCAGGAATGACTGAATTCAATCTTTCAGAAACCGTAAAACTCGGGTTGATGCCCGAAAGTGGGATTTCGAATATTCTTTGTCCAGTAATGCCTCACCCCAAAATTGCCAATGGCATCCCACGTTGCGAATTATATTTAAAAGTAACCAACCCTGCTGATTATTTGAAACGCGGAATCCAATTGGGTGGAAAGAACATTAGTGAACTGCAAGCCCGCGATTGGGGAGACACGGTGGGATATATAGCCGATTTGGACGGTCACGTAATCGCTTTCGCCAAAATAACAATAAACACTAAACTATAAACCTTAAATATTTACATTATGAAAAAAACAATCTTAACAACAGCAATCATTTCAGCATTTTTAATAAGCTGTAACGAAACTAAACACAAAGAAGAAAGCACAGAAACTGTTGAAACCACTGAAGGTGTTCACGAACATCACGAGGAAGAAATGGCCACCGAAACCCATTCAATGAACAATGCTTGGGTAAATGAAATAAAATTGGACAACGGCAGCAAGTGGGAAGCTAATTTGGAAACAACCGAAGGTGTTAACAAAATGCTCAGCTTGATTAAAGCCAGCGAACCAAAAACCGTGGAAGATTACCACGCTTTAGCTTCAAAATTAAACGAGGATAAAAATGTAGTAGTCACGAAATGTACGATGGAAGGTCCTTCACACGACAACCTACACGTTTTTCTACATCCACTTATTGAAAAAATTGAGGCCTTGGGAAAAGTTTCTACTGTACAAGAAGGAGCTGAAGTTACAACGAGCATCAAAGAAAACCTTGAAGGTTATTACAATTATTTTCAATAAATAAAATTAAAAAACAATGGAAAAACATAAATATAACGTAGATATAAACTGGCGGCAGGATCGCAAAGGAATGATGTGCTCTCCAGAATTAGCAGAAGGTGATACACATTCAGCAAACTGTATTGAAGTTGCCACGCCACCAGAATTTCCAAAAGGAATGCCCAATATTTGGTCGCCTGAACATCTTTTTACAGCCGCTGTGAGCAGTTGTTTAATGACTACTTTTTTGGCTATTGCTGAAAATTCAAAACTGGATTTTTCAGGTTTCAGTTGCAAATCGAAAGGTGTTTTAGAAAAAGTGGAAGGTAAATATTTAATGACGGAAGTAATTCTGGAACCAACTGTAACCATTAAGGAAGAAAAAGACCGCGAACGAGCTGAACGAATCCTTGAAAAATCGGAAGCGGCTTGTTTGATTTCCAATTCAATAAAATCGAAGGTTACCATGAAAGCAATCATTAAAACAGAATAGTAAGTGAGTATTTCCCTAAATCATATAAGTAAATCCTATGAAAAGGTAAAAGCAGTTCAAGACGTTACATTCGAAGTGAAATCTGGCGAACTTTTTGGGCTCATAGGGCCAGATGGTGCAGGGAAAACAACTATTTTCCGAATTTTGACAACCTTACTTTTAGCGGACGAAGGCACTGCAAGCGTCGCAGGAATGGACGTAGTTAAGGACTACAAAGCCATACGGAATTCCGTGGGTTATATGCCTGGGCGGTTTTCATTATATCAAGACTTGACAGTGGAGGAAAATTTAAAATTTTTCGCTACAATTTTTGGGACGGCCATTGAGGAAAACTACGATTTGATTAAAGAAATTTACGCCCAGATAGAGCCATTCAAAGACCGTCGCGCTGGAAAACTTTCTGGCGGTATGAAACAAAAACT
>JAGQYZ010000030.1 GCA_020435865.1 Aequorivita sp.
AGTTATGCTTCCATTAAAACCAACGACGGCAACTATATTATGGTGGGCGACTCAAGAAGTACTGATCAAGATGTAACCTCACCAAAAGGAAATGCTGATGCATGGATTGTAAAATTTGACGACAACGGAAACAAGATTTGGCAAAAATCCTATGGCGGATCCTTATTTGACACCGCACACAGTATTGTACAGCGCTCCAATGGAGATTATATTCTATCCGGTCACAGCCGAAGTAACGATGGCGATTTATCTGCAAATAATGGCGACAATGATGTATGGGTTTTTGTTGTTGACAGTCAAGGAAACTTAAAGATTCAGAAAAGTTTGGGGGGCTCTGATCGGGATTATGCTTCAGAGGCCATCGAAACGTCAGACAATAAAGTACTTATTGTTGGAAATAGTGAAAGTAATGACATAGATATTCCTCAAAATAGAGGCGATAAAGATTTTTTAGTAATAAAATTGAACTAATTCAAATATAAAACCAAGTACTACCCTATGAAAAATATAGCTTTTTTATTCATCCTTAATTTTGTTCTCTATAGTTGTAGCAATGATGACAATAATAACATTCCCGAAAACGTTCCTGTGACCTTTCAGTTTTCACAAAATTGGAACGGAGATGCAGTAGACAAAACAGATTTCAATTCTACAACCTATACAAATGATATAGGCAATGTTTTAACTATTTCAAAACTTCGTTATTTAATTTCAAAGATTCAATTGAAAAAAAGTGACGGAACCCTTATTGAAATAGATGGATATAATCTTGTAGATCTTTCTGAGGAGGGCTCCCTAGAAATGACTCCATCATCCATCCCTACAGGAGATTATATAGGTATTTCGTTTATTTATGGCTTTAATGAAGAAGATAACAGCAATGTGTATCCAGATCTTAATGTTGCGCTTTGGAATTGGCCAACTATGCTGGGGGGCGGGTATCATTTTATGCAGATGGAAGGTTCATTTTTAGATAGTAACGGCGCACCACAACCTTATGCATACCACAATGGAACTGCCCGTGTGAGCCAAGGCGTTTTTGAACAAAACTTTATTAGCTTTGATTTCAATCAAAATTTTACCATTACAAACAATGCAACTATTGAAATAAAGATGAACATTGCTGAATGGTACAAAAACCCATACCAATGGGATTTGAATGTTTTCAGCACAGATTTAATGATGAATTATGAAGCTCAAAAGCATATGAATGACAATGGTCAAAGTGTTTTCAGCATAGGCAGCATAACACAGTAATTTTTTTAAATGAAGAAACCTTCCAAAATAATGAATCGAATACTGATGGCAATCTTCAGCATTAGTTTTATGGTTAGTTGTTCTTCAAACGATCCTGAGCCAATGGAACCTGCTGAGGAATACATCCCTACGCCAAAACCACTTAACGTCCCTTCTATTTTGGCACAATTACTCCCACCACCCTACATTCCGGCCGACAATCCGCAAACTGTGGAAGGAGTGGCACTGGGAAGAAAATTATTTTATGACCCCATTCTATCTGGCGATGGCACGCAAGCCTGTGCCTCGTGCCATAAGCCTGCCAATTCATTTACTGACGATGAACGCTTCAGTATTGGTATAGATGGCCTAGAGGGCAATCGGAATTCCATGCCGCTTTACAATATGGCGTGGAACACAAATGAAAAATTCTTCTGGGACGGTCGCGCAAGAAGTATTGAACTACAGGCTATTGCACCAGTGGAAAACCCAATAGAAATGCATAATACATGGCCAAACGCCATTGCTAGTCTACAAAGTGATGCAGCCTATCCTGAGCTTTTCAGAAAAGCTTTTGGAACAACCATAATTACTAAAGAACTTGCCACAAAAGCCATTGCACAATTTGAACGCACTCTCATTTCTGCCAATTCCCCTTTTGACCGGTATTTGATGGGTGAAAATTCTTTAACAGCTCAAGAAATTAATGGGTTTGCAATTTTTATGGACGAATCCCGTGGTGATTGTTTTCACTGTCATGGCAACGAAAATAGTCCTTTGTGGACCGATAATATTTTTCATAATAACGGGTTGGACGCAATTATTACAGACCGAGGGTTGGGCAATGTAACCGGAGATCCAAACGATGACGGAAAATTTAAGTCGCCTTCGCTACGTAATCTAGCTTTCACTGCGCCTTATATGCACGACGGTCGATTTGAGACTTTAGATGAAGTAATAAACCATTATAGTGAAGGATTGGTCTATTCTCCAACTATTGATCCACTAATGAAAGCCATTTCAAGAGGGGGAGTACATTTGACTGAACCAGACAAAGCAGACCTAAAAGCTTTCCTGCTTTCACTTTCAGATCCTTCTTTTATTAATAATCCAGATTTCCAAGACCCCAATTAAGCTTCATTTCTTTTCAGGCGCTCCAATTTTCACAATAAAACAACACTGTTAATTATTGTTTAAAACTATAGTTCAATAGTTTTAAAATCCTACTTCTTTATGGTTAAAAACACTATTTGATGTATATTTGCCCTCTAATTTAGAATTAATCTATATATGATTAAGGTAAGTGAAAACGCAAAAACCAAGATTGCACAATTGATGGCCGAAGAAGGCTTCAATATTGCAAATGATTTTGTTCGCGTAGGTGTTAAAAGTGGTGGATGTTCCGGTTTAAGCTATGAACTGAAATTCGATCACAACCTGGGCGAAAACGATAAGCTTTTTGAAGAAGAAAACGTGAAAATTGCTATTGACAAAAAGAGCTTTTTATATTTAGTGGGAACCACACTGGAATACAGTGGTGGTCTTAACGGAAAAGGGTTTGTATTCAATAATCCCAACGCAAACCGAACTTGTGGCTGTGGAGAATCTTTTTCACTTTAAAATTATTGACAATGAGTAAGTATACTGAGGACGATTTAAAAAAAGAACTGGAAACCAAGGAATATGAGTATGGTTTCTATACCAATATAGCATCTGACACTTTTCCCATTGGTCTGAATGAAGATATAGTGCGTGCTATTTCAAAAAAGAAGGAAGAACCAGAATGGATGACCGAATGGCGACTGGAATCTTTCCGCTATTGGCTAGAAATGGTGGAGCCAGATTGGGCGAATGTGCATTACGAAAAACCAAATTTTCAAAATATATCTTATTATTCAGCACCTAACAAGAAACCAAAATACAATAGCATTGACGAAGTAGACCCTGAACTTTTGGACACTTTCAAGCGATTGGGAATTTCTTTGGACGAACAAAAGAAACTTGCTGGAGTTGCTGTTGATATTGTTATGGATTCTGTTTCTGTTGCAACTACATTTAAAAAAACCTTAGCAGAAAAAGGAATCATTTTCTGCTCCATTTCTGAAGCGATAAAAGAACATCCAGAATTGGTAAAAAAATATCTGGGAACCGTAGTGCCAAAACGTGATAACTTTTATGCAGCTCTTAATAGCGCTGTTTTCAGCGATGGTTCTTTTTGCTACATCCCAAAAGGCGTTCGTTGTCCAATGGAGCTTTCAACCTATTTCAGAATAAACCAAGCAGGAACAGGACAGTTTGAAAGAACACTCGTTATTGCCGATGAAGGAAGCTACGTAAGCTATCTTGAAGGTTGCACGGCGCCAAGTCGTGACGAAAACCAATTGCACGCTGCTGTTGTGGAATTAATTGCCTTGGACGATGCCGAAATAAAATATTCAACAGTACAAAACTGGTATCCAGGTGATAAAAATGGAAAAGGCGGCGTTTATAATTTTGTAACCAAAAGAGGCCTTTGTGAAAAAAACGCAAAAATTTCTTGGACCCAAGTAGAAACTGGAAGTGCCGTAACCTGGAAATACCCAAGCTGTGTGCTGAAAGGCGACAATTCCATTGGTGAATTTTATTCCATTGCAGTTACCAACGACTTTCAACAGGCAGACACTGGAACCAAAATGATTCATATTGGTAAAAACACAAGGAGCACTATTATTTCTAAAGGAATTTCAGCTGGAAAATCGCAGAACAGTTATCGCGGTTTGGTAAAAATTATGCCGAATGCTGATAACGCTCGGAATTTTTCGCAATGCGATTCATTGTTAATGGGAAACAGTTGTGGCGCACATACTTTCCCATACATTGAAGCAAAAAACAAAACTGCACAAGTAGAACATGAAGCTACCACAAGTAAAATTGGGGAAGACCAAATTTTCTATTGCAACCAAAGAGGTATTGAAACTGAAAAAGCAATCGCTCTGATAGTAAATGGTTTCAGTAAAGAAGTGTTGAACAAACTGCCAATGGAATTTGCCGTAGAGGCCCAAAAATTATTGGAAATCAGCCTTGAAGGCTCGGTTGGATAAAAATACATTTATACTATAACTCACTATTTTAAAAACTAAACTATCTATTTATTATGAAAAAAATCATTTTGTTGCTAATGCTATCAGTAGCCTTTTTTTCCTGCAAAAATTCTGAAGAAAAAAACAAGGAAACCAACGAAACAACTGTTGAAAGTGTTGGAAAAATTCAAACTTACAAAGGAGATTTTATCAATTCCGATGGAGCACTTGTACTGATGGGGCCCAATTATATTTATGGTGTTAAACGCGACATGCTTTCCGAAGGTCTTTCAAAACAAGTTGAGGCAATTAAAAAGAATGATTACGATATGGTTGGTGTCATTGTTAAAGGAATAGTTTCCAAGAACACTGACAAAGAAAGTGAATGGGAAGAAGAAATTACAATTAAAGAAATTATGAGGGTTGACGATAAACCCGCTAAAATAGATATTCAATTAAACGAAACACAAAAGAAGAATTAAAATGCTAAAAATAAAAGATTTATACGCTGGTCTGGACGGAAAAGACATACTGCAAGGTATCAATCTTGAAGTGAAAGCTGGTGAAGTGCATGCAATAATGGGTCCTAACGGCTCTGGAAAAAGCACCTTGGCATCGGTAGTCGCTGGCAAAGAGGAGTATGAAGTAAGCAGGGGTTATATCACTTTTGAAAACGAAGATATTTCAGAATTGGATCCCGAGGAAAGAGCCCATAAAGGCATCTTCCTTTCGTTCCAATATCCTGTGGAAATACCAGGCGTTTCGGTTACCAATTTCATAAAAACGGCAATTAACGAAACCCGAAAAGCAAAAGGAAAAGAAGACATGCCAGCTTCCGAAATGTTGAAAATGATAAAGGAAAAGGCTGATATGTTGGAAATAGACCGCAAGTTTCTTTCGCGCTCCCTAAACGAAGGTTTTTCAGGAGGTGAAAAAAAACGAAACGAAATTTTCCAAATGGCAATGTTAGAACCAAAACTTGCCATTCTTGACGAAACTGATTCTGGATTGGATATTGACGCATTAAAAATTGTTGCCAATGGTGTAAACAAATTGAAAAGTGAAGACAATGCTGTACTATTAATCACACACTATCAGCGACTTTTAGACTATATAGTTCCAGATTTTGTACATGTTTTGATGAATGGAAAAATCGTAAAATCCGGTACCAAGGAACTGGCTTACGAGTTGGAAGAAAAAGGGTACGACTGGATTAAGGAAGAATTGGTTTAAATCTTAAACCTTGAAGAGAAAAAATGAGTTTTAAAGACAAATTATTATCATCATATATCGCACTTGAAGATTATCTGGAGTTTGATTCGCCATTGCACGATGTGCGCAATAACGCCATTAAAATCTTTGAGGAAAAAGGTTTTCCTTCAAAAAAAGAGGAAGCTTGGAAATATACATCCCTGAATTCCCTTTTGAAAAAGGAATACAGTATTTTCCCAAAAACAGAAAATGCCATTGAATTTAAAAATGTAAAAAAATATTTTCTCCACGATATTGACACATACAAAGTGGTGTTTATAGATGGAATCTACAGTTCTTTTCTTTCTGAAACCACACACGATTCATTGGATGTTTGCTTAATGTCTTCCGCCCTGAACAAAAGTAAATACAAGCCAGTGATAGAAGCCTATTTCAACAAAGTGGCGAAAAATGATAGCTTGACCTCACTAAATACAGCATTCACCAAAGAAGGCGCCTACATCAATATTCCAGCACACAAAGAAGTTGAAAAGCCTATTGAAATTATCAATTTTTCAACCGGAAATGAAGCTGCAATGTTTCTGCAACCAAGAAATTTGATTGTGGTTGGCGAAAACGCACATGTTCAAATCATTGAACGCCACCAAAGCCTTTCCAGCAATGAAATTTTAACCAATTCTGTTACCGAGATTTTTGCTGAAAAGCGCGCTTATGTAGATTATTATAAAATTCAAAATGATGAAGCAACCGCTTCATTGATTGACAACACCTATATTTCACAGGAACGCGGTACCGTTTGTCGCGTACACACTTTTGCCTTTGGTGGAAATTTGGTTCGCAACAACCTTAACTTTTATCAAAAAGGAGAGCATTGTGATTCTACACTAAAAGGAATTACCATTTTAGAAGGAAAACAACACGTGGACCACAACACCTTGGTGCACCATATTGCGCCAAATTGTGAAAGCCACCAAGATTATAAAGGGCTTTTTGCTGAATCTTCCACGGGCGTTTTCAATGGAAAGATAATTGTTGAAAAAGATGCGCAGAAAACCGATGCTTTTCAGCAAAA
>JAGQYZ010000511.1 GCA_020435865.1 Aequorivita sp.
ACACTTTGGCGGTAATGCTCGTTGGTGTTGAAATACACGCGCTCTGCCTGTGTCATCACTTCAAAGAAAATTTTATCAAATTCCTTTAGCCAGTAAATAGATTTAATACCGCTTATCTCGGTAGCTTTTTCCTGGGTCAGTTTTTCGCCTTCCCAAACGGCAATGTGGTCATTGGTTTCACGGACAAAAAGCATCTCGCGATGGTCTTTGTTTGGGGCATCGGGAAAAAGAACCAGTTTGGTTTCCTCTTGATCTGCACCGGTTAAATAGAAAATATCGCGCGCTTGCTGGAAAGGCATTGTACTGTCTGCACTAATGGGATATATGTCATTACTGTTAAAAACTGCAACGCTTTTTGGCTTCATTTGAGCCATAAAATTTTTGCGGTTTTTTATAAAGAGTTTGCTGGAAATTTGATCGTATTTCATGATGTAGTTTTGTGAATTTCTTCAAAATTAAATATTATAAAGTTATCTACGGATAATGAAGGGTTAAAAGTGTTGTTTTTTAGATTAGTTCTTTTTTTAAGTTTTACTTCCTTTCGTTCTATTATAAACGTTGTGCTAGAATCCATTTTATGGTTGGATTAACCCAAGTTGCTAATGGTTTGTATAAAAATCCATTGCCTAAATTGGTTTTCAATTCTATTTGTTTAAATTTTGTAGTATGGTTTATATTGTTTTTCCAGTAGTGATAATTTTTACCCACAATGTTATCAGGCAAGTCAAAAATACACAACACTTGTCCGTGAAATTTCCAATGGTTGTTCAACTCTAGGCAGTCATTATTTCCAGCTAGCGAAACATAATTTATTGAATTTTGGTTAAGGCCAGAAATATTGGAAGCAATAATAACGCCTTTTGAAGCTCCAACAACGGTTATGTTTGTTGGGGTATGCCCAAACCTATGAGACTTTCAATTTGTTTTGAAATGCGCCACAACGGCTTGGGTTATGGTTTCGTTGTGTGAAAATCCGAAGCAACGAACTATAGTCGTCTTTGTTTTAGTGCGTTTTTAGTATTCGGTTATGTGACCCCAATTTTCTCCTTTTTTTATTCGGTGAATTTGAGTGTCGGATACTCCAAAACGTTTTGCAATCATATTAATTCTGGTTCGATTGTTTTTTAATTGCCGTTTAATTATCTTTACTTTTCCTGCATTTAATTTACCAATTTTCTCACCTCTTTTCTTTACTATTCCTTTCCAATTTGGATTGTTGAATTGATGAAGTTCTTTTTCTCTTTTGGTTGCCCATTTTAGGTTTTCTACACGATTGTCGGTCTTGTCATAATTCAGATGGATAACATAAATCCCGTCATTCCGTTCAAGGAAATGCTCAGCCACAAGTTTGTGTACGTATCTACTGGTCGATTTTCCGTTCCTTTTTTGTTTTAGCGGTAGGTTCTGATATCCGTTTATAAATGATTTTTTTACCTCAAATTCCGCTTCCCCCCTACAGTTTAAAATTCGCCCATAATTTGAGATTTTGAAATTTTCGTTTTCGGCAATTCCATCGTCAAATTCGACTTTCTTCCATTCTTCATTCCAATAGTTTCTTATCATCCTAAATGTTTTTTTCATATGTATCGTCCTTAAAATACGGCTACAGGGTTAATAATGATTTTTAAGCTGCATTTTGATGCAAGTGATTAAGTGTTTTAAAGTCAAAAGATAAGTGTAATCTTATTTCGTTGTATAGATTTCGTTCAAATGTTTTACAGCGGTCTCGTATAACCGTCAGTTACG
>JAGQYZ010000512.1 GCA_020435865.1 Aequorivita sp.
CGCCATCGCGTTTGCTGAGTTTTCCGTTGCCGGTTGGTTTTAAAATCAAGGGTAAATGTGCAAATTGTGGCGCATCCCAGCCGAAAGCCCGATACAACAAAACGTGAAGCGCCAACGATGGCAACCATTCTTCGCCACGGATAACGTGTGTAATCTTCATTAAATGATCGTCCACAATATTTGCCAAATGATAGGTTGGCATTTCGTCACTTTTAAAAAGAACTTTATCGTCAAGAATACTCGTTTCTACCTGCATTTCGCCACGGATAATATCATTTAAATGAAGTGTTTCATCTTCTGGAGTTTTAAAACGGATAACATATTCTTCGCCGTTAGCTATTTTTTGTTGGATTTCTTCTGCTGAAAAAGTCAAAGAATTTTTCAATTTTAAACGGTTATGCCAGTTATAAATAAAGGTTTTCCCTTTTGCTTCGTGGTCTTTTCTGTGTGCGTCAAGTTCTTCAGCGGTATCAAAAGCGTAATATGCATTTCCAGATTCAATTAACGCATCAGCATATTGTTTATAGAGATGTTTTCGCTCACTTTGGCGGTAGGGGCCACAATTGCCTTCTTTCCCCGGACCTTCGTCAAAAGGAATGTTCAACCAATTCAAAGCTTCAATGATATATGCCTCGGCACCTTCCACATAACGGTTTTGATCGGTATCCTCTATTCGTAACAGAAAATCACCACCGTGTTTTTTTGCGAATAAATAATTGAACAAAGCGGTGCGAACACCACCAATATGTAGAGGTCCTGTTGGACTTGGGGCAAAGCGCACCCGAACTTTTTGAGACATAATTTGCATTCTTTTTATGAAAGGGCAAAGGTAACAATTAACATAGACAATATTTTGCTAGAATTAGTATCTTTCAATCATAAATTGAAGTTATGAAAGTTTATTTTACAATCGTATTTTGGTCTTTATTTATAAGTCCTTGCACTTCTCAATGGAACCTGTCCGGGAATCCTATTATTGTTAATAGTAATTCAAATGCCATCGGTTATTCAACCTCAATCAATGGAGCAGGAAATAGGGTGGCACTTGTAAAGGAAGGCCCTTCGGGAGGCAATTATTATGACTATACCTATGTTTATGAAATGCAGAATAATCAATGGGTACAACTGGGAAATGAAGTTCAAGCTACAAATATGGATACTTCCTCCTTTGTTGCGATGAATGAATTTGGAAATAGAATAATCATTGGAGAAAACAGGTTTAATGATGAAAATTTGGTCCAGGTCTATGAATTACAATCAAATAGTTGGGTTCAATTAGGCACATCTATTATTTCTGAAGGAGATAATGATGGATTTGGAAAATCCTTGGCAATTAACGCAGAAGGAAATATAATAATTTGTGGGGCTCCAGGATATGGCTATTCAAAAGTTTATCAGTTTATTAATAATGAATGGGAACAAAGTGGAGAAACCTTGAGCGGTAGTGGTAGTTTTGGAGAATCAGTCGCCATAAACGCTGAAGGTGATATAATTGCGATTTCATCTCCCTATAATAATGAGAATTCAAATAATGCTGGAAAAGTTAATATTTATGAATATCAAAATGATGAATGGGTTGATTTAGGGCAACCCATTTATGGAACACAGGAAGGAGATTTGTTGGGAATTGGCAACAAACCCGGAACAAACGGAATTGATCTAAATACTGCTGGAGATGTTGTTGTAATTGGGGGATGGGGGCATATGATAGCTCCTGGCGATCAAGCAGGTCAGGTTAAAATATATGAATTGTCGAGTAATACTTGGTCACAAAAAGGGGAAACTATTGAAGGAACAAACGAAAACTTATATTTTGGCGGTTCTGTGGCAATTAATTCAATCGGCGACATGATAGTTGTAGGGGATTTTTTAGGAATAGATTTCGGTCAGGTAAAAGTATTCAAATATGAAATGGATTCATGGGGGCAATATGGAAATACAGTGACTGGAATAGAAAATGGCCTCGTATCTTTTTTTGGATTTTCTGTAGCAATCAATAATGAAGGAAATATAATCGGGATTGGATCACCCGATGATTCTGGATCTGAACCAAGTCAAGTACGTATTTTTGAGTATAACGGAATTTTAGAAGCGGAAGAGTTTCTCACAAATGATCCTCCAAGACTTTATCCAAATCCAAATTCTGGTAAATTTTATTTAAATCTTTCTTCACTTAAAGAGGTGTCTT
>JAGQYZ010000513.1 GCA_020435865.1 Aequorivita sp.
ATAGATTGGCGCTGGGGCGAAGCCTATTTTGCTGAAAAGTTACTGGATTATGAAATGGCCAGCAATGTGGGCAATTGGCAGTGGGCAGCAGGCAGTGGCGTGGATGCTGCGCCATACTTCAGGATTTTCAATCCAACAACACAAATTGAAAAATTTGACAAAGACTACCTATATATAAAGGAATGGATTGCAGAATTTGAAACAGAAACGTACCCTAAAAAAATAGTGGATCACAAAGAAGCAAGGGAAAGATGCTTGCAGGTTTACAAAAAAGGAGTCTCATGAAAAATGTTAATTTATGTACGATTATTCCTATCTTTATGTATTATATCGATAAAATGTGTAGTTTTATCGGAAATTTTGACATTTTAGTTGCAAAACCCAAATTGTAAACTTATGGAAGCCTACAAAAACGTATACAGTAATGGTGAAGTTATTGTTACCTACGAACCCAGCCGTTGCATTCATGCAGAAGCCTGTGCTAAAGGCCTTTCTTCAGTATTTAAGACTTCAGTAATCCCTTGGATTGATTTAGATGGAGCAAGTTCAAAGAAAATCATTGCACAAGTAAAAAAATGCCCTTCCGGAGCACTCTCCTGTACTAAAGTAAAGTCTAGGAGTTTTGTTAAAGATATTGTAATTTAAAATAAAATCTGGGTGGTTCTGTACAATTTTTCTACTCTTGTATAGTTAAACAATGCATTACAGAAAACTTTGAAGCCATGAAGAAGATTATTTTAGTAACCCTTCCCCTATTTCTATTTACAATAAACATCTTTGCGCAGGATACTATTCAAGTCAAAAAAAACACCCTCAATGAACAAATGACGGTTGCTTTTGACAAAAGCAATAGCTATCAAGAATATAAGGTTATTAAAAAAGCGCAACTTACCACTTTAAGGCGAAATATTCTAGATTCAGTTTCTACTTTAGAAAAAAGAATAGCGCTATTGGAAAGTGAAGTAGCTCAGGGAAAAACCACTATTGATTCTCTTAGACAAGACCTTAAAAACACCCAACAAAATCTTGCCAATTCCAAAGCAAAAGAAGACGGAATTGAATTTTTTGGAATGCTAACATCCAAAGCTACCTACAACACGATAATGTGGGGTATTATTCTGGTTTTGGTATTTATTAGCGGATTTTTATTCTACAGATTTTTGAACAGTCACAAAATTACAAATGCTGCCCAATTGAAAATGGCAGAAATGGAAATTGAACTAGAAGACTACCGTAAAAATAGCTTGGAACGCGAACAGAAATTGCGTAGAAAACTACAAGACGAAATTAACAAGAATAGGAAGGTTTAACTTTTCTTAAGACTCAGTTCGAGTAATTTTTGCCCCAATAGCCCGGAGTCTTTCATCAATATTTTCATACCCTCTATCTATCTGCTCAATATTGTGGATAGTACTTGTACCTTCTGCTGAAAGCGCTGCAATCAACAATGAAATACCAGCTCTAATATCTGGTGAAACCATTGTTGTGGCTTTAAGATTAGATTGAAAGTTATGACCAATAACCGTTGCTCGGTGCGGATCGCAAAGAATGATTTTTGCACCCATATCTATCAACTTATCGACAAAAAACAAACGGCTTTCAAACATTTTTTGGTGGATGAGTACTGTACCTTGCGCTTGTGTAGCCATTA
>JAGQYZ010000514.1 GCA_020435865.1 Aequorivita sp.
ATCAATTTGATTATTCAAAATATATGAAGTCATTGGGAGTTTATGGTCAGTTGCGAATAGCTGAAAACCAAATTATAAAAATTGGTAAGGGTTCAAAAACCTTAATGGGAATGGCACAAAACTTCCGCACAGAGATTGTTGAAAAGCTTCAAAAAACAAAACTAAAAAACGATGAACGCGCCATCATTCAAGCTTTGGTTTTAGGCGAAAAGAAAGATATTCAAAAAAATCTTTACAACGAATATGCAGCTGCTGGCGCAGTTCATATTTTGGCAGTTTCTGGGCTGCACGTTGGCATTTTGTATGTTTTATTAGCGTTTCTTTTAAAACCACTAACCCACTGGAAATTTGGAATTTATCTTCACACACTTATAATTGTGCTTCTGCTTTGGAGTTTTGCATTACTTTCTGGTCTGTCGCCTTCTGTTACTAGGGCGGTGACTATGTTTAGCTTCTTCGCCTTAGCCAAACTTTTCAATCGGGAAACAAATTCAATAAACACATTGTTTCTTTCATTTTTAACGCTTTTGATTATTAATCCACTTTGGCTTTTTCAGGTTGGATTTCAGTTGAGCTATTTGGCGGTTTTCTTCATTGTTTGGCTGCAACCACTTTTTTATAAAGTAGGCTATTCAAAATATTGGCTTGTGCGTAAAATATGGACAATAGTGGCCGTTACTATATGTGCCCAAATAGGCATTTTGCCGTTGAGCTTGTACTATTTTCATCAGTTTCCAGGATTATTTCTGTTGACCAATATCGTGGTACTGCCCTTTTTAACTGTTTTAATGTGCGGTGGGATATTGATTGTAGTTTTAGCAAACTTCAATATTTTGCAAGATTGGTTAGCTTCAAGCTATAATTTTCTGATTGAAGTACTAAACGGTTTTATTCACTGGGTTGCCGTACAAGATGAATTTCTTTTTAAAAATATCCATTTTTCAACTTTGAAGGTTTTAGGGGCTTATTTATTGATTGTTGCGTTTATGCTTTTTCTAAAGAAAATGAAATACAATAGACTTGTTATTTCCCTTTGTGCTCTTTCAATATTTATAACAATTTTTATTTATGATGAATTCAGCACTTCAGCGAACCAGTTTATCATTTTTCAGAAAAGCAAACAAACGATTCTAGGCTATAAAAACGGAAAGGACTTCATTGTTTTTAGCAGTGATTCTACAAAAAATATTTCAGAAGAATATCCTATAAAATCCTTCAGAACCGCTATTAATATTGACTCCTATTCACAAGAAAAACTTCCCTCGATATTTCAATATGAAAATACCAAAATATTGATCTTGGATAGTTTGGGAATCTATCCAAAACGAAAAGATATACATACACTTTTATTAACTAATAGTCCAAAAGTGAACCTCAACCGACTCATCGATAGTTTAAACCCAAAACAGATAGTTGCAGACGGGAGCAATTATTTTACGTATGTAAAACGCTGGCAGAAAACTTGCCGATCAAAAAAGCTCCCATTCAGCCATACCGCCAAACAAGGAGCTTTCTCAATAGAATAGCCTGAATATGAAACAAAAACTGCTATTCTAAAATGTATGTTTAAATTCTTTTTGATATTTCTCCCAAGCTTCTGTGGTTGTTATTTCCAAATAATCATCACTGTGTATCATTTTTAGGAAAATCTCAAGTTGTTGCGGTGTTCTGTAGCCGGGAACAGCCTGAATAAGGTCGCCATTTTCTTTAAAGAAAACAACACTTGGGTATGCATTCACTTTTAAGGCATGCGCAAACAAATGTTGCGAATTTCTCCCTTTTCTGGAAGGGTCGTAATTGGGATTTGTATATACAAAATCCTGAAAATTAACTTCCTCAGTACCTTCTGCATTAAACTTTACAGCATAATAGTTTTTGTTGACATACTCAATGACGCTTTTGTCACTAAAGGTGTTTTTATCAAGCAATTTGCAAGG
>JAGQYZ010000515.1:0-1516 GCA_020435865.1 Aequorivita sp.
ATAAAAGCTACTGCCAAAAAGGCTAATAAAGGCAACCACTTCAATTTAAAATTTTTGTATTTGTAAACAATACCAAAGGATATCAAAAAGGGCAGGAGGAGGCCATACATTGAAACGGGACCTTTGCTCAAAAAAGAGCAACCAAAGAAGAGTCCAGCCAAAAGTGCATTTCGATAGCTGTGTTTTTCTTCCGTAAAAAATAAATAAAGTAAGTAGATACAAACTACCATAAACCCGTGGGTGTATATATCCCATTGGCCATCGCGTGCCGCAGTAACGATATAAAAGGAAGTTGCCATTACCAACCCACTGATAAAGGCATATCGTTTTTCTGAAGTAAGTTTTTTGGCAAGTTTATAGGAAAACAATACTAAAAACAGTGTCATTATAGCTGCCGGTAACCGAAGTGCCCAAATACTTTTTATTCCAAATATTGCAGCCGAGAAAGCCGTGAGCCAAGTTGGTAGTGGTGGTTTTTGGTAACGTGGTTCACCGTTGATTGTTGTTAAAAGCCAGTTGCCGTCGTGCAACATCTCGCGTGCGGTGATGAAGTTTCGGGCTTCCATAATATTTACTGGGAGCGAATCCAAATTCACAAAGAAAATGGCAATGCAGGTAAGCAGTAGAAGCAAGAGATGATTTTTTTCAACTTTCATCTGTATTACATATTTGATAAAGAAGAAGATGGAAACCGAAGGTTCACGAACTCCTTTTTTTTAATCTTCACGTTGTGAGTAATGCCCAAGTTATTCATTTTCGGTTGGTTTATAATCTTTAATGGGCATTTCATAACGCATCTGTTTTTTCCAAATGAAAATATTGCGGACGTAAATTATTAATCCAGCACCATGCCCAACCAATAAAACAGGGTCTTGCCTAAAAATTCCATACGTCAAAATTAAAGATGCACCCAAAACGCTCATTCGCCAAAAACCAACAGGTAATTGTGAGGTTTTTGTTTTTTCAGAAACAATCCACTGATACACAAATCGCAATGTAAATATTACTTGTGAAATAACGCCTAATATCAACAACCACGTTGGTATGTCCTGATTATTGAAAAGTTTTTCGATATCGTATTCTCCATTGTTGTAGGCATAAATAACAATCAATATTGGGAATATAAATAGAAAAATTTGTAACCATTTTGGCGACTTTTGCCATTCGCCTTGTAGTTGCAAATTTCGAATGTAAATGTAGTAAGTCAGTGATTGGCCCAGCATAATGGCAAAGTCATCTCTTAAATAACCATACACAAAAAGTAAAAAAGAAGCCAATAAGCTCAATTTCCAAAAAACTGATGGGGTAATGATGCGGTTGTTTTTTTCAGAAAGAATCCATTGAACAATCAACCTTCCGCTGAAAAGAATCTGTGCCAAAAAGCCAATGCCATACACAATCCAGTTGCTCATCCTTTGTCTTTAATCTCGTAGTTTATGTATTTTTTCTTCATCCAAAGGTAAGCGAAACAGTCCATCAATGGGCCTATCAATCGGTTCCAAAGACCAAATTTGGC
>JAGQYZ010000515.1:1666-2005 GCA_020435865.1 Aequorivita sp.
TGGGCAACCCGTATCGTCCATCCCATCGTGTGTAAACGCACGACGAATTCCATTTGCAATTTTTGACGACATGTTTTTTACGAATTTGTCTTTTCTTTCAGCGCGAACTCCGGTAACCAGATCATACTCTTCTATGTGTTCTAAAAGGAGATTGAAATCTTCTGGCGCGGTTTGCAGATCGCTGTCAATATAGCCAACCAGAGGGCTTTCGGCAGTATCAAAACCAGCTTTTATAGCGGCACTGAGGCCTCTATTTTCTTTGAAGGAAATAAAATGAAAAGCTTCATTTCGCCTACAGATTTCCTCAATCAGCGCTTGGCTGTTATCTTTGGAACCATC
>JAGQYZ010000516.1 GCA_020435865.1 Aequorivita sp.
CAATATATGCCTCCAGTGCAATTCTTGCTGTATTAAAAGTGGATTCTGCTTCTACTACTTTTTCGGCTTGACCATAGTATCCTTGAATAGCCTGCCTATATTTTTCAATATCAATTTCACCAGTAGAAAATTTCTTCTCAGCATCCTTATACATAACTAGAAAATCTTCCTTGATCTGCTCACGAAGCCGTAAATTTTTATAATACTGCTTTAACTTTTCACAATTCATCAAAACATTCTCCCTGACTAATAACTTCCTCTCATTCACAAGATTCTCAGCATTGCTTATTTTCTCAGTTGCTACTTTTGTATTAAGTGGTGTAGTGATAAATGTGCCAAGACTAAACCTAACACCAAAATTATAGCGCGGAAAAAATACATTTGATGATCCATCAGGAGCTGGATTCAACGTGTATTCATTCAAGTTTCCATTGGCATAAATATCATCTAACCATTTCCATTGCGCTAGTTTTTTTTCTTTGGTAGATATGGAAACATTTTGAATGACAATTTTATTTGAAGGGTGGTTCTTCCAAGCCAATCGTATTAATTGTTCTTCAAACGAAGCTGCCTCGACATTATCAGGAAGAATGATTCTATTGTAATCTATATTTTGTGACATCACTACCGAAGGCATTAAAAAAATACCGGACCCTATTAAAATTAACAATCTCATATCACCTTTGTTTTATTAGTCTTTTCATCTAATTTTTTCAACTGAATAATCAACGCCATCATAATATAGAAAATTAGGATAGTAGGGGCTTGAATTAAAGCTTCCTGTGGATAGTTGGCAATAACAATACTAAAAACAACCCCCAAAATAGCAGCTAAATAGGTCTTTAACAATGGGTCCTGCATTCGATAGTAGTTCCGTATACCTACAGCTAAAATAATAACAAAAAACAAGCAATAGATAACAAGTCCAAACCACCCTAACTCAACAGCAACCCTTACATATCCACTATCAGGAGCAAAGTCAGCCAGTGGCGAGTTGGGTGTAAACCGAGCACTCCATATACCAATACTTCCTAATCCGGCACCAAATGGATGAGATTGGATGAATGGCTTTATAAATGCCTGGCTTTTCTCCCTTACGTTAAAAGATGGATCCTCACTTGGGTTAAAAGCTGATCGTATCCTTTCCAAGTTCGAAGTTGACAAAAAAGGGCCAACACTCCTTATATCGGAAAAAATAATAGATGCGCCAATCGCACCGATTACACCACAGATAATCAGTGTTCTCTTCTGAAGCGTTACCAAAGCAAAGAATAACAATCCCGCTGGAACCATGGCGTAAGCTGTCCTTGTACCTGCATACACCATTGCCAAAAGCATAATTATAGCACTGACACCCAAGAAAATCTTATACCACAGCTTAAAAGGCCCTGGAAGTAATGCAATGCAAAATAAACCCGTATAAGCCATCAATATACCAAAGACTGTTGGGTCTGTAAAAAATGAAAAAATTCGGTAGCGCCCCCAATTGAATATCAAATTAAAACGAAACTCATCCCTGGCTACCCAAGCCTTCTCCGCTTGTGTAAGACCTGCAAATTCTTGAACTAATCCATAAAAGGCTCCGATGAGTGTTAATACCAACCAAAAATTAATAATCGTTTTTACAAACTTCACACTATCAGTTGCGTGTAGTACGATAAAGTAATACATCATAAGCAATGCAATTCCTCGGATCACATATATCCAAACTTGTCGCGAAGCCATTGGGTTAAAAAACTGAAGGAAATTGTAAATTATCCAAACCCATACGATGAAACTGATTGCATTGGTAGCTACTGAATAATCGTTTCTTTTCCATTTTTCAACCAGCAAGCCTACCAGCATTGCTGAAAGAATAACATCCATTGCTACTCCTAATGGGATACCATTTAAGAAGCGTGCAAATCCAAGAAAGTAAGAAAAAACCAGCAAAAAGAGAATACCAAACTTCAGATTGACCATAGCATAAATCACCATGGGAGCTCCAATCACAACAGCCAAAAAAGCAAAACCAAAAACAAGTCCAAAATTAGACACTCCAAAAGCCAGTCCCACCGAGACCAGCAACAGAATGATATAAATAAGTGGAGACTTAAATATTCTTTTTACATGTTGCTGAAAACGACTTGTTCCGCTCTCATAAACAGATGTATGTTTATCGTTTGCTAAATCAAGCATAGAATCATTTCTATATTAGAAAACCACAACGATCATAAAAAATGCAACGAGGGTAGCTATAACCAAAAGTATTAGTACCCATTCCATAAAAGGCTATTGGGATCTTCCATCCTTTTTAAATTGATCCTTCACCGTTGATTACATTCTTTATAAGTTTACAATTCTCCAAAAATCTTTCACCCTGGATTCCCATGAATTAGCTCTGGCCATTTCAGTTCTAGCCAGTTTTTTCGCAGGTGAATCAGAAGCAATTTGTTTTAGTACGGCATTATCAAATAACCTAGTGTCACTGACTACCTC
>JAGQYZ010000517.1 GCA_020435865.1 Aequorivita sp.
GGCCTTGCTATATTTATAATCTTGGTTTAAATCTTCCCAATTAATTATTTCTACGTCGCCTTGATTTACTGATCCAGTCTTGTAATCAATTATCCTAAGCTGTCCATTATATTCATCTACCCTATCAACCTTTCCGTGGATTTTTACTGGAAAATCAAATTCCGATATTGGGATATCCAAGGTAAGGTCTGTTTCAATCTTAATTATTTTTATACTGTTTCCAGCCTCAACTTCGGAAATTTCACGATCTATAAAATTTGAGATATAACGTTTTGCTACTTCAAAAATGATGAGGTTTTTCCCCTTTGTAAAAGTACCTCCTTTAAAGGTCTTTATAAATTGGGCTGTCACTTCATCTTGGATTCGAGTTTTCATTTTGAGCAAGTCTTCGACTGAAAGTACGGTATCTATCAATGGCTTATATAAAATTTCCAGCGTATCGTGAACAATAGTTCCCAAGGTGTTAGCAGCTACAGTTTCTTCTACTTCTTCAAATTCATTTAACTTCAATATTCTCTGAAAATAAAAATCAAGTGGATTGCGAATATAACTTGTAAGTGCCGAAGGCGAAAAACCCTTTTCAGCAATTTCTTGAAGTCGTTGCATAACTGTTTCAGTCTTATCTATTTGTTTTAAAGACTTTGGTTTTATTTGGACTTTTGGAGAAAGTATTCGCTTTTCAATTGTGTGGTTCGTATATTTTTCTATTTCCAGTTGCCTAATAAAACGGCTTTTTTCACCTGTATTTATACCTTCGGAATGATTGTTATAAAGCAGTTTTATATTTTTTGCACGTTGCAACAATCTGTAAAAATGGTAGGTATAAATAGCATCCTTTTCGGTGTAAAGTGGAAGATTGAATTGCTGTTTTAAATCATAGGTAATAAAGGAAGCGTTTGACTTTCCAGATGGAAAAATACCCTCGTTTACTGAAGTAATTATTACATTTTCAAAATCAAGTACGCGTGTTTCCAAAACTCCCATCAATTGAAGGCCGTTATAGGCATCGCCTTCAAAATCGAGGGAAGCAGTTGCTGTCAATTCTGAAAAAAGGCTTAGTACGCTTTTAATGGAGTTTAAATGAGGATATTTTTGGTTCAATGCACCAATTTTATTAAAAACGACATTGAGCTGATTAAGCACTAAACTTTCAATAGAACTAGTTTTATGCTTCTTTTGAAGAGCTTCGAGAATTTTTTGTGATGCATTTATAGCTACTATACTATTGTTATTCCAATTTTCAAAAAGAAGTTGAAGCATTGCACTGTCAATATTCTTTGATAATGCAACAAGAGTCTCTGGAGAAATATGAGTTATATTCTCATCAATCAATTTTTGGGAAATTTCATGCGCATTGGGCAACAGGTCAACTCCCAAAGGATGGTTTAAAACAGAAAGAATATCTTTATAATAAAGGGTTTCGGCACTTCGAATATGAATAGCGTAAAGCAATTCAAAGAAAACCACAGCTGGAAAATTTTTCAAGGAAACCCCCATTGTTACGTTCAAATTTTTCACGTTTTCTGGGAGTGAATAAAGCAGGGGAATCAAAAGATTTTCATCGCCAAGAACAATAGCTGTTTTATTTAGATCCTCTTCAGAAAATTGTGATAACAATTCGCCAACATATTTAGCTTGTCCTACATTTTTTTGAACCTCAACAAATTCAAATTGCTTCGGGTTTAAATAATTATGGGTAATAAATTTAGGCGCTTCTTTCTGAAAAAATTTCCACTCATTAATATATTTTCTTATGAAATAGGAAGCACTGTGCTTGGAATCTTCATAAAAAACCCGGTCAGTATCCCAATAAATCTTTGTGTTTTCAGCTTCAAGCAGTTCTTGGATAATGTTTTG
>JAGQYZ010000518.1 GCA_020435865.1 Aequorivita sp.
AATATGTCTGCCGACGAATGTTTTCAAAACAAGACATTGCGGCCTGTTGCAAAGCTCCAGAATGATTTATTATTGGCGGTTTTCAGAAACTATGTGGCTAAGCATAAAAACGTTTTTTATGACCTTACAATAGAAAAAAGGTTGGATTATATTGAAAACGCAATTCATAAGGATATGAAGTTCCGAAACTCCCTGAAAGGTATTATCATTGGGCAGTTTACTTTAAAAGAATTTGAAACTTACATTCAAAATTCTTCCGCATTAAATAAACGAATGATGGACATCGTGAAGGAACGGCTGAAAAGTAACGTCCAACTTTTGGAATACGATTTTGCTTGATTAGGCAAAAGCGAATAGAAGTGTCCTAATTCTCGAGAAGTGATTCTCCGTTCAGATCAGTAGTAAGCACATCACTCATATAGTTAAAGAATGGCCGGAGCAGTTGATAATGGTGGATTAAATTATCCTTAAAATCAGGCGCAAAAACCTCTTTATCACTAAAATGATGATTCACAAAGAAATTCTTTAGCCTAATTAAATCAATGTTTTTATCTTCTTTGCTGAACCCTTTTGGGGCTGTTTTCACGGCATATTCCTGGTTGAAATTTCCAAACGCTTTTTTAAAATCTTTTTGAGCCAAAATCTCCCTTATTTCAGAACTGTCCATTTCAAACTCTTTGCGTATTCTTAATAAATCTATAGGGTTAGGTTCAAAAAAACCACCTGCCATTAAACTATTTCCTGGTTCCAAACGAAGGTAATAACCGCCACGCCGGTGTGCTCCCGCCCTACTGAAACTAACACTTCTGTGGACATTGTAAGGTGTTTTATCATTACTGAAACGGATGTCGCGGTTTATTCGAAATATTTTAGTTTTTGCAATTTCATCGGTACTATTCAAATCTTTTTCCACCGAAGCATAAAATTCTTTCAGTGCCTTTTCATTTGCTAAATATTCCTTCTTGTGCTCCTGCATCCAATCACGGTTGTTATTTTTCTTTAGCTTTAAAAGGAAGTGGAAAGCGGTTTTGGGAATAATCTGATTCATATTTAGTTTTTTGAAAAGTAAATATACAATGAACAATTAGTAATAAATACGAAGCAATAAGTAAAATCGTTAAAATTACCTATATTTATACCAACAACCTTAAAACCAATTTAATATGACTGCAACGACAAAACCAAACACGGGATTTTGGATAATCGCCGTGCTCGCTCTTTTCTGGAACTTGATAGGTGTCTTTTTTTGGATCATGGAACATTTTTTAATGACCGAAGAAATGAAAGCCGCTTACCCTCCTGAAGAACTTGAATTAATGAACAGCACACCATCTTGGGGCATCTATGTTTATGGCATAGCTGTTTTTGGCGGGCTATTAGCAAGTGTACTATTAGTAATGCGCAAGAAAATGGCCATCGCGATTTTCGGAATTTCTTTATTGGCAATTTTGATACAAATGGGATACTGGGTTTTTGGGATGGATGCCGTAGGTATTATGGGGCCAAAGTCATTGATTATGCCACTCATCGTAATAGCCATTGCTATTTTTGAATATTTTTACAGCAAAGGAGCAGCACGTAATGGATGGCTAGCATAATATAAATATAACCTATACATAAAAAGTTTTGGAGGAGCACTTTTCCGTGCTAATCCAAAACTTTTTGTTTTGTATAAATTTAACAGCGATTAATTCATCACATTGTTTGATTCCAGTACGGTAATATTTGCATTGGGGTCAATTTTGTGGATGATGTTTTTTACCACCTCCAGTTTTTTATTATTGCGGGTCACCAGTACCATCTTTTCATTGCTATCGTGGTGAATTAATTTTAAAATGCCATCTGTACTTTTCTTGTTCAACAGAATCTCTTCCTGTATCAAAAGATTTTTATCTGAAAAGACCAAAATGGTTTTGTTTTGGACTGATCTCTTCATAAAATATTCAATCGTCTTACTTATTGCGACTATGGCCATAATACTATAGGCCGCCATGGTGAAATCTGCAAAGACTATTGTTCCCAAAAAGATTACGATGCCATCCACAATCAGAATAAGTTGGTTGTATGGTAGTTTTATTCTTGTAGATAAAATACGTACTAAAATATCGTTGCCACCTGTTGTAGCTCCTGCGTTCATAACAATGGCCACAGCCACACCTATAATTACACCTCCAAATATAGATGACATCAAAACGTCATTAACAAAGATTTTTCCTTCCGTTATTGAGGTTATGAGATCTATATAAAATGAAACCAGAACCATAGAAAACAAGGTCTTTATGCCTGTTTTTGCACCCAAAACTTTGGTACCCCACAGCAATAATGGAATATTGATCAACAGTGCAATCCAACCCACAGAAAAGCCTGTTAGTTCTTTAACTACAATACTGAGCCCTAAAATACCTCCGGGTACTATGTGGTGTGGGATAATGAGCAAGGCATAGGCTAAAGACAAAAGCAAAGAACCCATAAAAACATAGGTGTAGCTTTTTAGCTCTTTAAGCAGGATTTGCTTTTCTAACTTGATGGCGAAAACTCTTTTCATTGTAATAATTTTATAAAAAAATCCCTTTGATTTTGGCTTTATCAAAGGGACTTTAAAAACGGTTGTTATGGTTTTATTATTCACTTTGAGGTATGGGTATATGTTTGCGAATACACGTATGCATGTTGTAATTACTAAAAATGGAATGTGTTGTATTTATCATTTTCATTGGTTATTTAAACTAAAAAAGCGTTCCTCTTTGGGGAGGAACGCTTTTTTATATTTTTATATATAATCGCCCTATACCCCAGAGATTTTTCTGTGCATCTTACAAATGTTATGTGAGCGAAAGTTTTTCATAATTATAGGCGCAAATCTATGACATTATTTTTAAGTGTAAATACTGTTTTGGGAAAAGTTTTGGATTTATTTATTCTTGCCTGATTCTAGTTTGACCATAATACCACCTTAAGTAAACCTTAATTAAACCTTAAGTCACCCTTAGGTTTCCCTAAAGCATGCGCTAGTGTTTTTCTGATTTTCTGTAAAGGTAATTTGAATGAATAGTTCGCTTTGCAAAAGGGTTTAATTTATCACTATTTAGCAACTTTATATTATCTTTTTTGGCAACAGAAAAATATTCATTTTTTTAATTACCCATTTTAATTTATTGCTGATATTCATAAAAAAGCTTCCAAAACCTCTTATTTATCTATTTGCTTTTTTCAATTGTTTTTAAAATTATTATAATTCATTCATTGATTTATATCATAGTATGTATAAAACTATAGGATTAATTTTATACAAAATTTAATGGATCATGAAAAATATTGTCATTCTTGGAGCAGGTACTGCAGGAACCATGATGGCCAATCATCTGGTTTCAAAACTTGATAAAAAAGATTGGAAGATTACGATTGTAGATCAATATGAAACACACTACTACCAACCCGGATTTTTGTTTTTGCCGTTTGATATTTATACA
>JAGQYZ010000031.1 GCA_020435865.1 Aequorivita sp.
TAATTTCTAATTTCTAATTTCTAATCACACACTCCTGCAATGTACATAAAAAAAATATTGCTCATCATTTTTTTGCTTGGTGCCGTTGGTATGGGTGCTTTTGCTTGGTATGTATACAATACTGCTTTTACTGGCAACACAGCTTTCAATAATAAGGAAGCCCATGTTTATATTCCAACAAATGCGACTATTGACGATGTGGTTGCTGAATTGGAACCCCTTTTAAGAGACACGAAATCGTTTTATGCCGTTGCTGATCAAAAGAAATATTCATCAAATGTAAAACCGGGACATTTTATAATTACCAAAGGAATGACCAATAATGATATTGTAAATGTTTTACGCAGCAGGAATATTCCCATTAATATAAAGTTCAACAATCAGGAACGATTGGAGGATTTGGCGGGGCATATTTCAAAACAAATTGAAGCCGATAGTATTTCATTGTTGGAATCCATGCGTGATTTAAAGTTTTTGAAAGAAGAAGGTTTAAGTGAAGAAACCGCACTGTGTCTGTATATTCCGAATACTTATGAGTTTTATTGGAATACTTCGGCAGAAACCTTTCGCGACCGGATGAAAAATGAATATGAGCGTTTTTGGAACGAATCAAGGACCCAAAAGGCCAAAAACCTAAACCTTACTAAAGAGCAAGTAATGGCTTTGGCTGCAATTGTTCAAAAAGAAACTGCAAAAGTAGATGAACGGCCAAGGGTGGCGGGAGTTTATATAAATAGATTGAAAGTAGGGATGCTACTTCAAGCAGATCCAACCGTTATTTATGCCTTGAAACGCAAAAGTGACGATTACAATCAAATTATTAAAAGAGTCCTTTATGCCGATTTGGAACTCGATTCTCCCTACAACACTTATAAATATGCAGGAGTTCCTCCGGGGCCTATCACAATGCCAGATATTTCTTCAATAGACGCAGTGCTAAATCCGGAAAAGCATGATTATTATTACTTTGTTGCAGATGTTACCAATTTTGGCTATCATAAATTTTCCAAAACCCTTGCACAGCATAATGCTAATAAGGCCGAATATGTGCGATGGGTAAATAGTCAAGGTTTGAATAGATAATTTTTTATTATTTAGCTTTTTTATATATTGCAAAACTCTATGGAATTAGCTATGAAAAATTATTTTTTAATTACTCTCTTCACTATTATCAATAGTTTTTACTTCTACGCCCAAGATCCACAAATTGAGTGGCAAAATACTATTGGGGGTAATAGTGAAGATTATTTATATGCAATGGCAAAATCTGTAGATGGCGGTTATTTATTAGGAGGAACATCTTATTCTGATAGTTCGGGAGATAAAAGTGAAAATTCTCTAGGTGATTTTGATTATTGGGTAGTAAAGATCAATTCGTTGGGTGAAATTGAATGGGAAAATACAATAGGTGGAAATAAAGCTGAAACCCTCTGGTCAGTAGCTCAAACGTCTGATGGTGGTTTTATCTTGGGAGGAACATCAGAATCTGATATTTCTGGCGATAAGACTGAACCTTCAGCTGGTAGGGATTATTGGGTGGTAAAATTGGATGTACTTGGCAATATAGCATGGCAAAATACCATTGGTGGTGATTATTCCGATAATATTTTTTCAATAAAACAAACCACTGATGGAGGTTATATTTTAGGAGGTTCTTCGAATTCAAATATTTCAGGCGAAAAAACCCAGGATTCTAAGGGAATAGAAGACTTTTGGATCGTTAAACTGTCAAATACCGGAACAGTTGAATGGGATAAGACTGTGGGTGGAAATAATATGGATATTTTACAGGCTATAATTCAAAGTTCGGATGGCGGCTATGTTGTTGGAGGTTATTCGGAAAGTGAAATTTCTGGCGATAAGTCTGAAAATCCAATAGGTTTTACTGATTATTGGGTTGTTAAATTAAGTGCAACAGGGGAAGTGGAGTGGGAAAATACTATTGGAGGTACTGGCTACGAATCAATTTATTCAATTGCCGAAACAGCAGAAGGCGGCTATATTTTGGTAGGACCATCAACTTCTAATATTTCAGGTGATAAATCTGAAGATGCTTTGGGGACGGATTATTGGATTGTAAAAATCAATTTGTCAGGACAAGTTGAATGGGATAGAACCTTTGGAGGTGAAGGTGCCGATTCCGCCTATTCAATACAGACAGCAGCTAATAATTCCTTTTATATCTTAGGAAGTTCAAATTCAGATATTTGTGATGATAAAACTGAAAATTCATTAGGGGAACGAGACTATTGGGTTTTGTTAATAAATCAATTTGGCAATATTACTTGGCAGAATACCATCGGTGGCGATAATATGGATATTGGCTTTCCAATGTTATATGAAAATGGTAGTTTACTTATAGGAGGTCATTCAAGAAGTAATATATCGGGTGATAAGACTGAAAATTCCAATGGCGAGAGGGACTTTTGGGTGATAAAAATAAATCCTGTATTAGGAGTTAATGATAACGAGCTCACATCTTCACTTAGCATTTACCCAAATCCAACGGAAAATATTCTACAACTAAACCATAAAAACCACACAATTGATGGTTTAAAAATCTTTGATACAAAAGGGTCTTTAATCAAAGAATTCACTAGTCCTAAAAATACCTCAAGTATCAATATTTCAGATTTATCTTCTGGGGTTTATTTTCTTCAAATTTCTTCTGAAGGAAAAACTGTAATTAAAAAATTCGTGAAAAGATAGTGATAACCAAACTTTTATTTGGTTCACAGAAACATTCACATTACTTTAACAGCCTATAAATCAGATTTTTAAAAAAAGCTGTATCTTTGCACGCTGAAACGAAGATGTAATTACACATCTGAATTTTAAAAATAATGAAAAAAAGAATATATCTAATTGCAGTTTTACTTGTTGTTACCGTACTAGTAGGGACAGGTTTCATTTCAAAAGATAGCTACGATTTTTCTGAGTTTAGTACGGAAGGATTGGAGTTAAATTATAACGTTCCCACAGAAGCTGAGCTTACTCCATTATTGGCTCCCGTGACCCCGAAATTCTATTTATTTTTGGGAAAATCGTATGTAGGATTTAAAGAAGCACTTGGTTTTAAGGAATCAAGAGGGAATTACCATATTGTGAATGATTATGGCTATATGGGAAAATATCAGTTTTCAAGAGCAACCTTAAAAATGATGGGTTTTAAGAATACCGATAATTTTCTTTATGATACCCGCCAACAGGAAGCAGCTTTTTTAGCATATACTTCATTAAATAAGTGGGTGCTTCGCAAAGATATTAAGCGATATGTAGGAAAAACTATTGGTGGTGTAAAAATTACCGAGTCTGGTATTTTGGCAGCAGCACATTTAGCGGGCGCTGGCAATGTGAAGAAATTCCTTAGAAGTGCTGGGGAAAATCGTTTTGAGGATGCTAATGGCGCTTCAATTCGTTATTATCTTAAAAAATTCTCAGGTTATGACACTTCTCACATAGTGGCAAATAAGAAACCAAGGGTACTATAAAAATTATCCCTGAATGATAAACAAGGTGGGTCTTTTATGAAGATCCACCTTTATTTTTTTCCACAAACTAACAGAGGCAGTTTTTATGTATTCTGAGGGCAAAGTAATATCGCAAGCTACACAAATTCTCGTTTTTGGATTGAGGTTTTCAATAAGACTTTGTAGCATTTGGTTGTTACGGTATGGAGTTTCAATGAAAAGCTGAGTTTGTTCCTTTTCTTTCGAAATTTTTTCCAAACGTTTCAATTCTGCTTTTCGCTCACTTTTGTCAATGGGCAAATAGCCATTGAAAGCAAAATTCTGACCGTTGAATCCACTAGCCATCATAGCCAATAAAATAGAAGAAGGCCCCGCAAGTGGAATAACCTTAATGCCAAGTTCATGTGCATAATGCACCGCCCTAGCACCAGGATCAGCAATTCCTGGACAACCTGCATCGCTGATTACACCAACGTCAAAACCTTCCAAGCAAGGATTGAGCATAGGTGCTATTTCTTCAGGCTTGGTAAATTTATTTATTTCTTGAATTTTCAGTATTGATTGTTTTTTTTCTGAAACTACACTTTTTATAAACCGCCGCGCATTCTTTTCATGCTCCACAATATAATGGTCTATACTTTCAACTGCTTTTTGCACTGAAATGGGAAGTACACTAAATGGAGGAACATCACCCAATGGACAAGGTATTAGGTATAAATCTCCTTTTTTTGAAGTCATTAATTTCTTATTGGACGATTAGTTTTTTTACAGCTGTTTGCCCCTTTGTTGCAGTTACTTTTGCGAAATAAATTCCAGGATTCAACTTTTCTATTGAAATTGTTTTTTGATTGCTCGAAATGTTTACTTCGGAAGAAACCAAACTACCTCTTACATCAAATAGATGAATTGTTTGAAGTGTATCATTTTTTAAACTAAAGGAAACATTTTGTGAAGCAGGGTTTGGAAGCATACTAAGTGAATTTACCATTGAAAAATCTTCTGTACCAACTATTTGTCCTCCTATAATTTTATAGATGTCGCCACCCGAAATATCTATAATATAAAGCTCTTTGTCAAAGCCTTCTCCAAAAGAAACCCAATTGCCAGAAAAATCACCATGATCCACTAAATTTCCAGTGGCATCAACAGTTCCGATCATCCCACTGCAATAATCTGCAAAGAAGTAAAGCCCTTCAATATCGGAATAAACCGAACCTCTATAAACATAACCTCCAGAAATGGAGCAATTACCACTTACGTGTGTATATTCTGCAAGAGGAAAAGTTATTTCGGACTGTGACGGGCAACCCTGTGTGTTAAAAGGCTGTGTTCCTTCGTAACATCTCCACCCATAATTTAAACCAGCTTCACCTATATTGACCCTGTTTATTTCTTCTCTGCTACCTTGCCCTACATCAGCTATCCAAAGATTATTCTCAGTAAGGTCAAAAGAAAAACGCCAAGGGTTTCGCAAGCCGTAGGCCCATATTTCTTCTCGTGCATTTGGGTTTCCAACAAAAGGATTGTCTGCTGGGATACCATAATTATTTCCTCCAGCAGGATTGTCTACATCTATGCGCAATATTTTTCCGAGTAATAAATTTATATTTTGGGCTCGGTTTCCAGGATCACCGCTACTACCTCCATCACCTGCAGCAATGTATAGATAACCATCTGGGCCAAAGGCCAAGCATCCGCCGTTGTGGTTGGAAAAAGGTTGGGGATAGCCAATAATTGGAAGCTCAGAATTTTCATCTGCTAAATCTGGATTTCCAGAATCCACTGAAAATCGTGAAATTTGTGTGTCTCCATTTGGTTTGGTGTAATTCACAAAGAAATAGCCGTTATTTTCATAATCTGGATGAAATGCTAAACCAAGCAAACCTCTTTCGCCACCATTTGAAATTTGTCCTGAAATATCTAAAAAAGGAGTAGCGTTAACCGTTCCATCACCTTGAATTATCTTTATTTTACCTCCCTGTTCAACTACAAAAAGGCGATCATCATTGACATGCTGTATGTTTAGTGGGCTAGAAAAACCACTTTTGAAAAGATCAATATCAACTTCTTGGGCAAAAGCAAAAATGGATGTAAAAAATATGGAAAGAATGAGGAGTAATTTTTTCATAGCTGTTTTTTTATGTGAACCACTAAAATAAGAAAAACAACCGGATATATCTGTTAAAGCTGTTTTGCTATTTGTTCACATGCTTCATCCAGCATTTTAAAAACATTTTCAAAACCAGCATTTCCTCCTAAGTATGGGTCAGGCACATCAACATTTTCGCCAGGGAAAATTTCATCGAGAATCAACCTCACTTTTTTTCTTTGTGTATCGTTTTCCGCCATAGCCAAAACGGTTTCTTTGTTACTGTTGTCCATCACGTAGATTAAATCGAAATTTTCAAAATCTCTTGGACTAAACTGTCTTCCTCGTTGATTGGTAATGTCTATGTTGTATTTTTTTCCAACGGCAATACTTCTTTTATCGGGCTCATTGCCAACATGCCAATGGCCAGTTCCAGCAGAATCAACAAATATTTTTGAAGTGTCAATCTTAGATTTTAAAATACCTTCTGCTAAAGGTGAACGGCAAATATTGCCAAGGCAGACCATAAGGATTTTATACTCTTGCAACATGTTTGGGGTTAATTGTTAACTTACAAAGTTAGTAGGTTATTAAAAAACCTACAACCTTGCATCTGAAACTTTGCATTTTTTAGAGCGTCAATTTTTTGCTAAGGTCTTCCACATATTTACGGAATTGCTTGTCTGTGCTAGAAAGATTATCGACGGTTTTGCATGCGTGTAGTACAGTAGCATGATCGCGTTGGCCAATTTGTGACCCGATGGAGGCAAGAGATGCTTTTGTGAATTTCTTTGCAAAAAACATTGCCAACTGACGCGCCTGAACAATATGTCTTTTTCGTGTCTTAGACTGCAATGTGTCCACATCCATTTGGAAATAATCACTAACCACTTTTTGAATGTAATCAATGGAAACTTCACGTTTGGTATGCTTTACGTAGTTGTCAACAATCTTGCGGGCAAGCTCTATTGTTATTTCTTTTTTATTGAAAGAAGAGTGGGCAATCAATGAAATGATGGCGCCTTCCAATTCGCGAATATTTGTTTTAATATTATTTGCCAAAAACTCTATAATATCTTCTGGCATTTCTACACCATCACGATAGAGTTTGTTTTTTATGATAGCAACACGGGTGTCATAATCTGGGTGGTTCAATTCCGCAGAAAGGCCCCATTTAAATCGTGACAACAGACGTTGTTCTATATCAATCATATCTACAGGCGCTTTATCGCTGGTTAAAATAACCTGCTTCCCGTTTTGGTGTAAATGATTGAAAATATGGAAGAAAACGTCTTGCGTTCCAGCCTTGCCAGAAAGCAATTGGATGTCATCTACAATAAGAACATCTATTATTTGATAGAAATGTATAAAATCGTTTCGGTTGTTCTTTTTTACAGATTCAATGTATTGTTGTGTGAATTTCTCTGCAGAAATATAAAGCACCGTTTTTTCTGGGTACTTATCTTTTATGTCCACACCAATGGCGTGACCCAAATGCGTTTTTCCCAAACCAACACCGCCAAAAATCAATAAAGGATTGAAGGAGGTTCCTCCAGGTTTATTTGCAACAGCCAATCCAGCCGAACGCGCCAATCTATTTGATTCGCCTTCAAGAAAACTTTCGAAATTATAATTTGGGTTGAGTTGTGACTCTATTTTTACGTTGCGAATTCCTGGAATGACAAATGGATTTTTAAGTTCCGGGCTCTTATTTTTCAACGGTACGTCTACATCTTGGGATTGAAGGTTGCTTCTGTTGGCACTTGGAATTTTTTCAGTAAAAGGTTGTTTGTTTCCATAGGTGTTTTCCATCCTAATGATGTAAACCAATTTGGCGGATGTTCCCAATTCTTTTGTAAGGGCAACTTTCAAAATTTTAACATAGTGTTCCTCAAGCCATTCGTAAAAAAACTTGCTGG
>JAGQYZ010000519.1 GCA_020435865.1 Aequorivita sp.
TGTGTACAGAATTTTATTTTCACGTATTTCGCCTTGTAAGCTGGCGGTGGATAGGCTTGAATTATGGGAAGCATCACTTCGTTCAACTCGCTAGTTTTTATTTTTTTGCTTCGGTTTTCATAAACCTCAACGGCGGTTTCAATAGCTTTGTATATGCGTTGTTTCGTCAATGCAGAGATAAAAACAATTGGTACATCTACAAAAGGTTCGCACTGTTGGCGGATGTATTTTTCATAATCCTTCACGCTGCTGCTCTCTTTATCTTCCACCAAATCCCACTTGTTAGCAAGAATTACAATCCCTTTGTTGTTGCGCTGTGCAAGCCAGAAAATATTTTCTACCTGGCCGTCAAAACCACGGGTGGCATCAAAAACCAAAATGATAACGTCGCAATGTTCAATGGCACGAACACTTCGCATTACAGAATAAAACTCCAAATCTTCCTTTACCTTACTTTTTTTACGAATTCCAGCCGTATCAACTAAGTTAAATTCAAAACCAAAACGGTTATATTTTGTATCAATACTATCGCGCGTAGTTCCTGCAATGTCAGTAACAATATACCTATCTTGACCAATCAATGCATTAATAAAGGAAGATTTTCCAGCATTTGGACGACCTACAACTGCAAAACGAGGCAATTCACTATTGTCTTCCTCTTCTCTTTCGGGTAAAGCCTTTACCAAATCGTCAAGTAATTCACCCGTGCCGCTGCCGTTGATACTTGAAAGGTTGTATTGATGTTCAAAACCTAAGGAATAAAACTCTAAGGCGTCATTTACTCTTGAAGCTGCATCAACTTTATTGATTGCTAAAAAAATAGGTTTTTTTGAACGGCGAAGCAGTTTTGCAACCTCTTGATCCATCCCAGTAACACCACTTTCCACGTCAACCATAAAGATTATTGCATCTGCCTCATCAATAGCAAGCTCTACTTGTTTGTCAATTTCGGCTTCAAAAATATCGTCGCTTCCTTTTACATAACCGCCAGTGTCAATCAACGAAAATTCTTTTCCGTTCCAATCACTTTTTCCATAGTGTCGGTCACGCGTAACGCCACTCACTGCATCAACAATGGCCTCTCTACGCTGAATCAATCTATTGAAAAAAGTGGATTTCCCTACGTTTGGTCTTCCTACTACAGCAACAATGCTCATAATCTTAATTTTAGGGTGCAAAAATAGCTTTTAGTTGGCAGAAAAAATACTATTTTAACTGCTTTAAAAATAAATAATTAAACATGCTTTCGAATGAAATAGTATTGCGGCCTCGTTTCCAAATGGAATTAGAACAACCTTGTTCACAATTGCTTGTAAAGTTTTCGGAAGTAAAAAAATCGCAAAGCAGATTTGTGGTTTCCTGTGTGGACGATCACATTTTTATAAAACTTCCGAATAAAGAGCAGCATTTTTGGTCTCCGCAGTTGCATTTGGAAATCTCTGAAATTCACGAAAACAAATGTTCGCTCCACGGTTTTTTTGGGCCGAACCCAACCGTTTGGACCCTGTTTATGTTTCTGCACGTAGCCGTGGGAATCCTTTTTATGGTGAATTTGACTTGGCTTTATTCAAATTATAATCTTGGCAATTCCATCGGACTTCAAATCGGAATCTCGATAGTATTAGTCCTAACCTGGATTTTACTATACGTTGCAGGTAGCATAGGCAAGAAAAAAGGAAAACCGGGAATGCGTGAGCTTTATGATTTTATGCAGAAAACGATTGAATCATAATCATTATTGATTGTAGCCAAACCTGCGCAACTGCCGTTCATTGCTGCGCCAATCTTTATTCACTTTTACATAAAGTTCGAGGTGTATTTGCTTTCCGAAGAATTTTTCCAAATCCTTTCGAGCCTCAACTCCCACTCTTTTTAATGCCGAACCTTTGTGGCCGATAATGATTCCTTTTTGCGTTTCGCGTTCCACCATAATTATACTACGGATGCGGATGATGTTTTCGTCTTCAAAAAATTCCTCCGTGTCAATTTCTACGGAATAAGGAATTTCCTTTTTGTAATGCATTAATATTTTTTCGCGAATGGCTTCGTTTACGAAAAATCGCTCGGGTTTATCAGTCAACTGATCTTTTGGATAAAACGGTGGCGATTCTGGAAGTAATTCAATGATTCTATTGAAAACTTCGGGCACCCCAAAATTTTGTAGTGCAGAAATTGCAAAAATTTCAGCATTCGGTACTTTTTCCTGCCAAAGCTTTAAAGCTTCGGAAAGCAGTTCCTCGTTGCCTTTGTCAATTTTATTTATCAGCAATAAAACTGGGATTTTAGAATGGGTTATTTTGTTGAAAAACGCTTCATCCTTCAATTCCTTTTCGCCCAATTCAACCAAATACAGCAAAATATCGGCATCTTCAAAGGCAGATTTCACGAAATCCATCATACTTTCCTGCAATTGGTATGCAGGTTTTATAATACCCGGAGTATCACTTAATAGCACTTGAAAATCATCACCGTTAACAATTCCCAAAATACGGTGCCGTGTGGTCTGCGCTTTTGATGTGATGATGGATAGCCGCTCGCCCACAAAAGCATTCATGAGCGTGCTTTTGCCCACGTTTGGGTTTCCAATAATATTTACGAATCCGGCTTTGTGTTGTGTCATTTCTTTGGAATTGATATTGCAAATTTAAAGCTTAAATATCGAAACAATGGATTTGGTTCAATTTTAAAACTTTCAGCGTTGAAATCCGTACTTTTGCATAATGCTTTTCCCAAAGAAAAATATACCGCTCGAAGAAGGCGATTATTACCTCACGCCCGAAGGTTATAAATGTTTCACCGAGCAATACCATTTAAAACGTGGCTATTGCTGCGAAAGTGGCTGCAGGCATTGCCCGTATGGGTTTGACCCTTCGACTTCGCTCAGGACAGGCAAGAAAACTGGGAACTATCAATAAAAAACTCTGTTTACTTTGTGCCTTTGTGGTGTAAAAATTTACCACAGAGTCACAGAGGGCACAAAGAAAAATATATAAAGAATGACTTTTAAAGAACAAATACAACAAGGAATCCCTTCTGTTTTACCCGAAAAGAAACCTTATGACCCATCCATAAACCACGCACCTAAACGAAAGGAAATTCTTTCAAAAGACGAAAAGGAACTTGCGCTTCGCAATGCGCTTCGTTATTTTGAACCCAAACATCACGCCACACTGTTGCCAGAATTTCATGAAGAGCTAGAAAAATATGGCCGTATTTATATGTACCGTTTCCGTCCAGATTATAAAATATATGCACGGCCAATTGAAGAATATCCTGGAAAATGTGAGCAAGCGAAAGCTATAATGTTGATGATCCAAAACAATCTGGATTATGCAGTTGCCCAGCACCCGCATGAATTGATTACCTACGGCGGAAATGGAGCCGTTTTTCAAAACTGGGCGCAGTATCTTTTGGTGATGAAATATCTTTCGGAAATGACCAATGAACAGACTTTAGTGATGTATTCCGGTCACCCAATGGGCTTGTTTCCTTCGCATAAAGATGCACCACGCGTGGTTGTAACAAACGGAATGATGATTCCGAATTATTCAAAACCTGACGATTGGGAAAAATTCAATGCGCTTGGCGTAACCCAATACGGCCAAATGACAGCCGGAAGCTATATGTACATTGGCCCGC
>JAGQYZ010000520.1 GCA_020435865.1 Aequorivita sp.
GTATAGTATCGTGTTTTTGTTCTCGGGCCGTAAGAATATTATATTTCAATTTTCTGAATTTGTTGCCAGAAACAAAAGGGTGGATTAAGTCTTCACGCTTTACAACTAGATTATGACTTTTTATTTCAAAGTCTGATAAATTTATTTTTTGTGTAATTGACTTGTTTTCAAGCAAAAGGGTATGCATAGCTACAAAGGTAAAAAATGAATATGTACACTTTACAATACATCAAAAAATATGCATCCATTCAAAACCATATTTTCATAAATTATTTAACTAAAAAGTAAGAAATAACTGATAATAAACGGTTTAATATGTTAAAATGCATCACTTTTATCCGAAAAATTTGCACTTTATCGGAATTATGTTATATAATTGTACTGTATTTCAATAACCCCAAATTATGAAAAAACACCTACTCCAAAATTGGGCACTATTATGTGCCTTTTTTCTACTACCGATAATTTCTACTTATGCCCAAGTGGGTATAGGTACAACTACTCCTGATGCGTCTTCCTTATTAGACATAGAAGATGTTACTGGAAGTAAGGGTTTGTTAATTCCACGCGTTGCACTATCTGCAACCAATGTGAGTTCACCAATATCTCCAGCGCCAGCCACCAGTCTTTTAGTATATAATACAGTAACAGCTGGAACTGACCCTTATGGGGTCTATCCTGGATACTATTATTGGGATGGCTCAAAATGGGTTGCTTTAGTGGGTACCGAAAAATGGGACTTGCTTGGTAATGCTGGAACGGACGAAGACACTAATTTTGTTGGAACCACAGATGGCCAAGGTCTTACTTTTAGAACCAACGATACCCAGAGATTTAGAGTTGCAAATGGCGACCAAGTTTTGGCCATGGCCGACGGTAGTGCTGCAGCTCCATTTTATTCGTGGAATGCTGATAAAACTATGGGTTTTTGGAGATCCGGTACCCGCCAGATGGATATGGTTATAAATGGATCTACTTTTTTTAATGCCAATGCAAATACAGGTGGTGGTTCAGATCTAGAATGGTCTTTCAACCCTGCAGGTGTAGATATGAACCTTAGGGTGGAAACTGATAACAATGCAAATTCATTGTTTGTTAGTGGCGAAGATGATAATGTTGGTCTTGGTACTAATGCTCCAGACCCAAGTTCACAGCTTGAAATGTCAGCTATTAACCGCGGACTATTAGTAAATAGAGTAACACTAACAGCCACAACCAATCCTTCTCCTATAGGTACACCAGCAACTGGTTTGCTTGTTTATAACACTGCTACTAGTGGAAGTGGTTCTACAGCAGTCCGCCCAGGATTTTACTACTGGGATGGTTCAAGGTGGTATGCCATGGATGGTACCAACGGAAAGGATTGGTCCGTAAGTGGAAACAATGGTACCAATGCTACTAACGACTTTTTGGGAACTATAGATGCTCAGGATTTGGCGATACGTACCACTGATACAGAGCGTATGCGTTTTGCCGCAACTGGAAATGTGGGTGTTAACAATGCACCCTATACAAATGTAAAATTCAACATTGAAGGCGATAATCTAGATTATGGATTGTATGTAAATTCTGATAGTCCAGACAACTATCCAAGCCCAAATGGAGCCACTATTTGGGCAAATCAAACAGGTGATGGAGATGGTATTATTGGTCAAAATACGGGATCAGGTATCGGGGTCTTTGGCTACGCTTCCAGTGCTTATGGAGTTTTAGGACAAACTCCCTATACTGGAGGTGCCTACATAACTGCTGGTACAGTGGGTATTGGCACTGGAGCAGATAATGCTAATGGAATGCTTGCGGCTACTCTTTATCAAGCTACCAGTCAACTTAATGTAGGGTTGCGCGCAATAGGTGGTGGATCCACCTCATATTCCAATACAGCATATTTAAATGTAGGTGTAAATACCAATTCAAAGCAATTGGGACTTTATTCAATGACAGAAGGGCCGATTAATAATGGGTTTACTAATCGCGTTTTTGAAAGCGCTATGTTTCATACTAATTATTCAGGTTCAGTGATTGATTCTGATGCTAGAGATCCAGTAGCAAAATTGGCTGGATACACAAATGCAAGTCAACAAGGTGGCTCAAATATGTTTTATGGAGGATATTTTTATAGCGGAGGAAATAATAGTGGTTCATGGGCTTATGCGGGAGCTCGATATGGAAATACCAACTACAAAATAGTTGGTAATGGAACAGTTTCAACCATTGTGGAGGGTGCTACACCAAACAGCAATCAAAAAGTAATGTTCGCCCCAGAAGCCCCTGAAGTACTGCTTGAGGATTACGGAACTGGACAATTGGTAAATGGTTCGGCAACTATTGCAATAGACCCAATTTTTTCAAAAAATATTGATGTAAACAATACGCGTCCACTAAAAGTATTCATTCAGTTAGAAGGCGATTGCAACGGGGTTTATGTAACCAATAAATCTGCAAATGGGTTTACAGTAAAAGAATTGCAGAGTGGTCGTTCCAATGTGGCTTTTTCTTGGCACATAGTGGGCAACCGTAGGGATGATGCTGGAAGAAATGGTTCTGAAGGCTCTACCTATGCTAGTCTTCGTTTCCCAGATGCGCCAAGTGCAATGGAAATAAAACCTGACAAAGCTACAGAGATGGTAACTCCTGAAAAAAACATTACACCAAAGTTAATATCCGCTACTGCAAAAGGCAATTAACTTGCGATATCCCCAAAACTAAAAAACCGCCAAATATTTGGCGGTTTTTTTTATCTTAATTTTTTTTATGATTATTCTTCAAATTTAGTAAGCAAGCTACTACCAGTAACTTTACCGCCTTTATCATAATTTATAGATTTGATGGTTCCCATCTTTTCGGTAATCCACTGTTTTGAGGTTGAGTGTTGGCTCATTCCCATTTTCATATCGGTTGTAGAGGTTACAACAAAACAATTAAAACTACCTGCTGGCGAAGTAATAGTTTCTTTGCCAATTACTTTTCGGTCAGTAATTTCTACCGACATATTCATATTGATGCCACTCATACTTATCTTCATGTCCATAGTTGCATCTGGCAACTTTTGTCCAACGGAAAGATCATTGGGCCATTCCAAATTAGTGCCCGTTATTTCATAATCCATATTGCCGAATTGTTCAAAAATCTGCGGGTTGATTAGTGATTTAAAATCTATGGAAACCACTTCTCCGTTACAGCTAACGTCAAAAGAAGTGTCGCTAATCTGCTTTCCATTTCCATCAGTCATTTTGGAATTGATGGTGCCAATTTTATCACCGCCAGATTTTCTCACATTCACAATTTCATAATCTAAAATGGCGGATGGCTTTTCTTTTTTGTCATAAACAGTAATTTGAAATTTAGTGCCTTCGTTTAATGGATAGTATTTGTTGCAATCGTTCTGAGAAACCCCAATGGATGTTATAAACAACAAACAGAAGGTATAGATTAGTTTTTTCATAGGTTTTGGATTTTTAATAAATTATTCAAAAAAGATATAGTTTTTCTAGTCCTCATCTTCGGCTTTTTTGGTTGCATCACTTTTTTGTGTGCTTGAAGAATTTGAATCATCTTCAACTGGATCACCTCCAATTACATTTTTGTTGGAAGATTTCTTTTTACTCTTTTTCCTTTTCTTTTTATCTTTTTTAGGGGCATCCACAATGGTGTCTAGAACACGGTCTGTGCTTTTTGTAGTTTCTTTTTCCACACGTCTTTCTACCGTGCGTTCAACTGCGTTAGCAGCTCTATCCCCAAGTTTGTCTAAAAATTGGGCATTACAAAAACTGGTGATACAAATACATAGGATTGTTAAAATTGTTTTCATATTATTAAGTTATTAAGGTTTATTTTTTAATGGTTATTTCTTTTATTACTTTATTATTAAGTATAATTTTTAAAATATATATTCCATTTGTCAGCTTATTGGAATTCAAAAAAATCTGTTTCCCTGGTACAATCTCCACGTCTCCTGAATATTGTTTTGTTTTTTCATAATAGGGGAAAAGCTTGTGTAAAAATAAAATGAAGAAAGTAAGGGGGCTGTTAATATTGTAACCAAAACTATAACAGATGTAACAGAACTATGTATAAATCTCCTTGCAGCGGAAACAGATTTTTATTTTGATAGGTAATCTGAAGGGGAACAGCCAAACTCCTGTTTGAAGCATTTTGTGAAATAGGAAGGATCATTAAAACCAACTGAATAGCCAATTTCAGAAACAGAAAGTTTATTGTTTTTTAATAAAGCCGCAGCCATTTTTAAACGTTGCGAGCGAAGAAATTCAGTAGAGGATTGACCTGTAAGTGCTTTTAATTTTCGGTGAAGCTGCATCCTGCTAACACCCATTTTGCTTCCAAAATTTTCAATACTGAAATCTGAATCGGTAATGTTTTCGTCCAGTACTTTTTGAAGACGTTCTAAAAATTGTTCATCTGCTGATGAAACCGAAATATCTTTAGGCATTAAAATTACTTCCTGCGCAAAACGCTGTTGTAGTTTCCT
>JAGQYZ010000521.1 GCA_020435865.1 Aequorivita sp.
CGGGCACGGAAAATTTTGAAACGAATTCCCTAAATACAATATAACTTACTGTTAAAATAACCCTAAGCAATCATAGCAAACGTGGATATTGTTATAGCTTTATAAATCAACAAACCCAAATAGTAAAACCAACAAAAAATGTCATGAAAAAACACCTAATAATTTTTACCGCATTTACTACAATAATAATTTCTTCCTGTAAAAATAAACCGAAAAATGAGGAGTCCGAAGTTATAACTCCAGAAGAAGCAGATATTATGGAAAGCGATGCGAATTTTCCTGAAGTAGCCTGCTATCGCTATGCTTCCGAAAAAGACACTGTTTTACTTCAAATGGAAAAAATCAATAATGAAGTAGCTGGAACTTTGAGTTATAATTACTTTGAAAAAGATAAAAACGATGGCACATTTGAAGGAACAATGGTAGACGACACCCTTTTTGCCGATTATACTTTTGGATCTGAGGGCTCGGTTTCAGTACGCGAGGTTATGTTTATAAAAAAAGGAAACAAGCTTGTGGAAGGTTTTGGTGAAGTTGAAGAAGTTGATGGAAAAATGAAGTTTAAAGACAATTCAAAATTTATCCTTAACAATGCCATGCCTTTGGCAGAAATAAATTGTGATGAAAATTAATTCTCTTTAAATAAATTATGACAAAAGGCTATTGGATCAACAATCCTTTAAATTAGAAAGCCCTAAAGCAAAATTGTTTTAGGGCTTTCTAATATAACTAATGCTAACAAAATGCTAATTTTTAACAAACTTCTTATTCGCTAAAATTTTGTTTTGATCCATAATTGTTAAATTATAAATTCCTTTACTTAAGTTTCTAACATCAATCATTCCATCAATACTAATTTCAGCTTTTGAAACCTGACGACCCAACATATCTGTAACTGTAACCGAATATTGGCTCAAATCTACTCCTGGTGCACTGATGTTTAAACTTTCATTTGCTGGATTTGGATAAAGGGCAAATGCCGAAGAATCAAATTCAGAAATACTTAGAGGAACTGTTGGAAGTGCTAACAATTCACCACCTAATGGACTTGCAACGTATAACCCAAAGGCAGGGCCGTTTGAATTTTGCGATGGATCCAAAAATCCTGAAGCTAAAACTGTCAAGGCAGTTCCATCCAACCCTAAAGTTGCTAACGGAGCCTGATATCTGGCAACAGTTACAGTTCCCGTTTCATCTGTTATATCAAGCACATAGTCTGCTGTTGGCAGTTCCAAATAGCCTTGAAATTCTGTATAAGAAATATTATCCACAATGGTTCCTGCCCCAACACCTGTTTCAACCACGTCAACTGTTGGAGCATCAGTTGAACCGTGGTGCACAAGTACATCTACTTTTGTTGGATCCATTGCCATTTCTCGAGCCATAGGAAAAACCTGTAAACTTAACGCTGGTGAAGGATTATAGCCAGTCGGACTAACAATACCGTCTGCTACAACAATATATTTTTCGTTTTCAGTGAGCGTTACGGGAACGGTTAATAGTACGTCACCTACATCCATACTATTTCCTGGAGCAATGCCTATGTTAATTTCTACTCCCGCCGGAAGATCAAGGAACGGTGTGGCTGTCCTAAAAGCGAAATCATCTAAAGCTAAATCTGAATTTATATAGACATCTACTTCTGCTGCAGCGGCATCTGCTGAATTGTGTATCACTTGTACACGTGCTGTTTGTGCAATTGAACTAATTGTAAATAATGCAATTGCAATAATTGGTAATACTTTTTTCATAATACATATAATTTTAGTTCGATGTAAAACTAAAAAATAAATCATTTTGTTTAATCTTTTTTCTGAAAAGTTTAACAAAATGATTTATTATACTGATTATTAGTTATTTAAAATTTTACTATTATAGCCAAAATCTGCATCTAGAAATGAGTAACTAGCATATTAGAACCGAATCTCTATTGTAAAATAAAAAAAATC
>JAGQYZ010000522.1 GCA_020435865.1 Aequorivita sp.
CCTTGGCCACGGCCTGCTATATCTACTTTTCCGGTGTAATAATTTTGAGAAGGTGTAAGTATATATTTGCCGCGTTCAATTTCCTGAATCGTACCTTTTCCTTGTAGATCTTTTAGTTTTTTTACTATTTGGTTTCTACTGCTGGGATCGTCCAGCTGTAGTTTTGCTGCAATTTGTTTGTAGTTGAAAGCTTGTGAATGATCCTTCCGAAGAATATTCAATATGGTTTGGGAAAGATTTTCAATTTTATTGTTTTTCTTTTTTCTTTTATGTTTTGGCATAGTTGTTTTTGTAATTAGCGTAAAAGTACTACTTCTCAAAGAATGACGTGTTTACATTAGGAAAGATTTAGTACCTTAGGGGAGGGTATTCAGTAACTTACTAACTTCAAAATAAATGAAGCATTTTAATACCATAGCTATATTTTCTTATCCTGCAGAATATGCGGTGCTTCAGCTTTTGTTTGACCAGGCAGAGATTCGGTATATATTTCAAAATGAAACGATGATTAGTGTTTTCCCTTTCTATTCTAACGCTATTGGAGGGATTCGGCTCCAAGTTCATATAGAAGATATTGCCCAAGCCGAGGAAATTATAAAAAATCTGGAACATCCTTCCAATTTAAAAATAGTTTAAGGCCACTTTAAAAATTCATTTCAGTAATTTTTATTGTTATCAACATATAATTATACATCATTTCTTTTTTTAAATTTTTAAAATAAAAAATAGTGATGATTATAGTGTGTTAATATGTACAATAACTTTTTTAAGTTTTGTTTTGAAATCAATTTATTGCCTTTTAATAAAAGGTTGTTAACAGAAATTTAATATTTAAAAGCCTTGAAAATAATGGAATAATAGAAATAGTTAACAACGGTGGATAACCAATTTTGACAACTAAAATCTAATAAGTTTTTATAGAAATATTGTTTGAAACGAAAGAAATACTGCTAATAAATTGCACGCAAAAAATAGCTTAAATTTTTGGTGATTTGCAAATTTAAAACCTATTGTAAATAATTTTTACACTCGCAATTTTAATTGTCGTAATTCCGCAAACAAATATCAACAATATTGTTAACCAAATAATAAAGGCATCGTTAAGAAATCGTTATCAATTGATTTTCAAATGATATTAAACACAAACGTTGGTATAATTAAAATTCCATTTCTACTTAAATGAAAAGACGATGTTTTATCTTTGAAAAAAATTCCAGATTATGAAAATTTCCATCGGCAACGATCATGCAGGTACAGAATATAAATTTGAAATCGTTTCCTTTCTTGAAAAGGAAGGGTATACAGTTATTAACCACGGAACCGATACCGAAGCTAGTGTTGATTATCCAGATTTTGTCCATCCGGTTGCTGATGATGTTGAAAAAGGAAAAGTAGATTTTGGTATCATAATCTGTGGCAGTGGAAACGGCGCCAATATGACTGCCAACAAACACCAAAAAGTACGTTCTGCGCTTTGCTGGACCAAAGAAATAACTGAGCTAGCCCGCCAACACAACGATGCTAATATTTTGAGCATTCCGGCACGTTTCACCAGTAAGCCACAGGCTGTGGAAATGGTGAAAACTTTCCTAAAAACTGAATTTGAAGGCGGCCGCCACCAAAATCGCGTAGAAAAAATAGCCTGTTCCTAATTTTTTAAAAATGGCGCACAACCACGCACATTCCCATAACGATTCTCATGGGCATTCGCACCCAGATCTAAAGGGAAGGAAGCTGTTGCTTTCTATCCTTTTGAATATAGGTATTACTGTTGCACAAGTTATCGGGGGTTTGATTTCTGGCAGTTTGTCGCTGCTTTCAGATGCGCTTCACAATTTTAGCGATGTACTTTCTTTAATTGTAAGTTATATTGCCGATAGATATTCAAAGAAAGATGCTTCGGTTACCAAAACTTTCGGTTACAAACGTGCCGAAATCATTGCCGCTTTTGTAAATTCCGCAACTTTAATAGTAGTTGCAATCTACCTTATTTACGAAGCTGTTCTACGTTTTTTCAATCCTCAAGCTATCGAAAGCGGCTTAGTTATCTGGCTCGCAATTTTAGGTATTGTTTTTAATGGTTTTAGTGTATTGCTTCTATTTAAGGATTCAAAAAGCAATATGAATATTCGCTCCGCTTACCTGCATTTGTTTACCGATATGGCAGCTTCTGTTGCTGTTTTAATAGGCGGTTTGCTAATGAAGTATTTTGAATGGTTCTGGGTTGACAGCCTATTAACCGTTTTGATTGCCCTTTATTTATTAATTATGGGCTATGATTTGTTGAAAAGCTCTTTCAAGGTTTTGATGCTTTTTACGCCTGATGACTTAAATTTGGAAGTAATTAATAAGGCTGTTTGCAAAATTCCGGAGATAAAGAATATGCACCATATTCACATTTGGCAATTAAACGAGCAGGAAACCCATTTGGAAGCACATATCGATTTTTATAATGACTTAAAACTTTCCGAATTTGATGCTGTGCTAACAAACGTGGAAGAATTGCTTTATCACGATTTTGGAATAAACCACGTAACCCTCCAGCCCGAACACCAAAAAGACGACCCAAAAGATATTATTGTTCAAGATTGATTTATTTAAAGAGCTATGGAAATTGATGTAAAGAATTTTGAGGAATTAAACACAAAGGAACTTTATGCGCTACTGCAACTGCGAAGCGAGGTTTTTGTAGTGGAACAAGACTGTGTATATCAAGATATTGATGGAAAGGACGAACGTGCGCTGCATATTTTAGGCTGGGAAGACGGAAAATTGGTTGCATACACCCGCTGTTTTAAAGCTGGCGACTATTTTGACGAAGCATCCATAGGAAGGATTTTGGTACGAGAAAACTACCGAAAACTGGGCTATGGGCACGCAATAACCAAAGCCTCAATAGAAGCCATTAAAACAAATTATAAAGCCGATAAAATTAAGATATCGGCTCAAGTGTATTTGGTAATATTTTATGAGAGCCACGGTTTTAAAACCTATGGAGATCGTTATTTGGAAGATGGTATTCCACACATTGCAATGATCAGAGCTTAATAAGATTTTTCTCCAAATTAAGATCTTTTAGCATTTCGTCCGTAAACTTATAATGTCCACGGCGGGTTATGATTTTGAAACGCTGATTCCGCATACGCGTCAACGTATCTAAAAACTGCCATTTCGATTTTAGTAAGCGCGGTTTTTCAGATTTTAAACTAATTTCAAAGTAATGCTTAATTCCTGCGCGATCTGCTACAATGTCTGGAGTAATTACCACATCGCTATCTTTTTTGTGATAGGATTTTGGAGTTTCATAACCTTCCACATCGGCCTGGATGTGTTCAAAACCCCGGTTCTCTAAATAGGCCACAGATTCCTTTAGAATCTCCTTGTTTTCATCTCTTTCTGTTTGTACCATAATTGCTAAAATACAACATCATTGATAAACAGGCGGTTAAGGTTTTGTTAAGTGAATTTTTGGAGTGTTAATTTTCTTTTAGGAAGGAATAGTTAGAGTAACTTTCATCCAAACAGGCATGGTTTTGAAGAAAGTTAGGAAGGGGTGCCTGTTTTATAATTTACTCTGTAGAATTGAAAAACAGTTTTGATTTGGAAAAAGCCTATTGAAGTCATTAAGAATTTTTTTGGAAATGCTTTTTTCAAAAACGGGTAA
>JAGQYZ010000523.1 GCA_020435865.1 Aequorivita sp.
ATTTGTTTGAAGGAAAAGTACATCCGCGAAAATCTGTTGGGCATAAAAATATTTTTTTCGACACACTATTGCACGACACAGGTGGTTTGGAATTATTGGTAAAAAACCAAGGTTATAAACAAGTACTTATGGGCTTAGATGATCCCTATCCACTGGGCGAAATGGAAAGTGCCGTACAATCTTCCTATCCTGGAAAAATTTTAGATTTGGCAGTTGACCGGAAAATACTGACTCCTGAACAATGTGATGCCATTTGGGACGAAAACGTAATACAATGGCTTTGTGGAGACGATGAAGAAGCAAAGAAAAAATTGGTAAACAGAATTCTCGGCGAAAATGACGGAAGTAGCTAAATTCTATATTCTTTCGCACATCTGCATCGCCTTTTTGGGCGGGGTTTTATTGCTTGCACTTTGGTACAACATACGAAAAAGGTTCAGCCAACTTCTGGAGGAGGACGATTCGCAAAAAAGAGTTGACAAAGCACTGTTATACTTAAGCCTTGCAATGTTTATTTGGGTGCTTTCGGGATGCTGGACTTTTGGTGGAACAATTTTTAATTTTACGGAAACGCAGGGATATCACTTGGGAGTAAACCTATTTTCCATCATAAATAATATGTTTTTGTTGCTTGCGTTATTCTATTTTTATTATGCGCCGGGCTTTATTTACCACAACAAAAAGAACATCAAAAAAATAATCATTGTAATTGTTTTAACTTCAATTATAACATTTATCCTTCCATTTATTCTGGGAGAAGGAAATGTTTTTAGAAATATTAGAATAAGCGGAATTCCAGATTTATTGCTTTCGGCTTTTCTTTCTTATTTATTGGCAATTTCATTTTATAGAACTTTTGCTTACCGCGGATTAAAGGTTATTGGTGGTATTGCTATATTGGTAATTGTCTTGATTTTTGTTTCTCAGATTTCTGAGGTTTTTTTGAGCTTCGGAAATGATTTCAGCAATAATTTTATAAAAATAATTGCGAAAACTTCATTGATTTCCATCTTTCTGGTTTTGGCAACTACTTGGGTAATTCAGCTTGCGAGTACACCAAAACCGAACGAAATCACTATACACTTTCTAGATTGGAGCCTTGTAAAACTGAACATTCCAACCAAAAACATTTACGACCAAACAATCGATTTTGGTTCAAAAACTACACAGTATAAAAACCTTTTAAAATTCGCCATCCGAAGAAAATATGCTGAAGGCGATTTACAGACCATTCCGGTAAACCTTGGGGGCGAAATAAAAAACCAAACGTATCTTACTAGAATTATTGAAAATATAAACGATATTCTTCAATTGGATGATGCACAAAAACTCGACCGCCGCGATCTTTTCACCTTTATTGGTGAAAGCAAATACCGCTTGCGAATAGTACCAAATAATATTTCAATAGATAAAAGGTTGCTTGAAGAATTCTCCGAAAGTTCTGAAAACAAAGACTACAAAGCAATTTTGTAATAAATTGTGACATCGTTTACAATTACACACATTCAACTATTTTTTAGTATTATTTAAAACAATGAAACTGATGGTTTGCAATCTGTTTTACATTGCCTCAAATTAAAAATTCATTTATGAGCAATGTAATATACAAGGCAGAGCAACCGCAACTTTTCGGACATCCAAAAGGACTTATTTATCTATTTTTTGCAGAACTATGGGAGCGTTTTTCCTTTTATGGCATGCGTGCCCTCTTGGTGCTTTATATGACCAAACATTTGTTGTATGACGACGATATGGCTTTCGGGGTTTATGCTGCTTATATGTCGTTGGTGTATGTAACACCCATGATTGGCGGGATTCTAGCCGATAAAATTTTGGGCTACCGAAAAGCAATCATTCTCGGTGGCATTTTAATGATTTTTGGGCATTTTTTCCTTTCTATTGAAATGCCTATTTTCTTTTATGGCTCTCTCGGATTGATAATTGTCGGAAATGGTTTTTTTAAACCAAACATCTCATCTTTTGTTGGTGAACTTTACGCACAAGGAGATGCGCGACGTGATGCGGGATTTACTATTTTTTATCTAGGAATCAATTTAGGTGCGGCAATCGCACCGCTTTTATGTGCTTGGTTTGCGATAACTTATGGCTGGCATTACGGTTTCGTTTTAGCGGGAATTGGAATGGTTACGGGGCTTTTGGTTTTTAGAAGTGGTTTAAAAAATAATGTCTTCGGAAATAAAGGCCATGTGCCAAATCAGCAGATTTACGATCACAAAAATTTTGGCTTGAATAGCGGAAAATTAATTGTTTTGGCTTCAATCGCTTCTGTTGGAGTTTTTGCAACACTTGTTCGTTTTAATGAATTTGAAGGGTATTTGGTATGGATTGTTTCCGCATTTTTGGTTTTCTATATCGGTTATATTCTTTCAAAAGTTACTTCAAAAGAACGGAAGCGATTGTTAGTGGCGGTTTACTTTACGATACTGTACACATTATTTGCCGCTATTTTTGAACAAGCTGGTAGTTCATTAACGCTTTTTGCAGATAGAAATGTGAATTTGGTTGGAATGGACGCAGCGGGAACCAACAGTATAAATGCGGGTTTTATCATTCTTTTCGCAATTCCATTTTCGATGCTTTGGACGTTTTTAAGTCGAAGAAAAATAAATCCAAATTCTGCGGTAAAATTCGGTTTGGGATTATTGTTTCTCGGCCTCGGTTTTATAGTTTTTGCATTTTCGGCACATAGTGTTGATGATTTTGCCAAAACCTCGATGAGTTATTTGATGATCGGCTATATGGTTTTGACAGTGGGGGAATTGTTCCTCTCTCCTATCGGACTTTCAAAAATGACGGAACTTTCTCCTTTAAAATATGTTGCATTTATTATGGGTGTTTGGTTTTCGGCGAATTTTTACGGACATTTTTTTGCCGGAAAAATTGCAAAACTAACTACGGTTTCTGATGGGGGCACAAATGTTTTTTCCCAAGGAATTTTTGGAAGTATTACTGAATACATTACAGGGTTAACACCACAAATGGCTTCGGACCAAAGCGAAGCCTTCCAGCAATTGTTTTCATATGTTTCAGT
>JAGQYZ010000524.1 GCA_020435865.1 Aequorivita sp.
CCTAATGCCTAATGCCTAATGCCTTTATGCACTTCCAACTCTATTTCAATCAAAAATTCGGGAAGCGCCAATTCCTTTACACCAAGCCAAGAACCTGTCGGAAAATGGTTTTTATAAATTTCTGCTCGGTATCCCGCAACCTCCAAAAACTTGGGCATGTTGGTGGTGAATACATTTTCAACAACCACATCGTCAAAAGTGCACCCGTAGTGTTTTAGCACTTTTTCCAAATCTGCATAGCAGTTTTTCATTTGTTGCTCTAAATCACCCACAGCGGTTGGGTTACCTTCATCGTCCATACTTACAGCACCAGATATTTTAATATCGGTACCAATTTTTACGGCATGCGAATAGCCATACGCTTTTTCAACTTCGGGGCGTAATAGAAAATAGTCTGGAGCTTCAGCTGCCACAGCTGTTTCAGTGGGCTTCGATTTTTCTACTGTTGTTTCTGTTTTTGTTTTTTCATTGCAATTTGAGAATGATATTGCTGCCATTAAAGCGATTGCCAATGATAAAAGTTTTGATGTTTTCATATTTAATTGGTTTTTAGTTGATTTTTATTTCAATTTTATTCTTCCACACCATATTTTATCTGTCTGCTATATTCTTCAGCATCAAAAGTGCCTTTGGACTCTTTTATTAAACCGTTTTCATCTAACTGCCAAAGCTCAAAACCGCTGATGTTTACTTTGTTTCCTGTGCCATTGTGGCCTGTATTTGTTCCGGTCAAGGTCCAATGGAATTCGATGCCTTTTGGGGTTTTTACCAACTTGTCGAAAGCGACGACCATATCATCTGGAAAGGCATCCATAAAGGCTTTGGCAGATTGGGTAATGGCTGCCCTGCCAACAGCGGGCGTGCCGTTATTTATGTTTAATGAAGCGTCTTCTGAATAAAACAAAGACACTAATTTTGGATTTTGGCTACACCACGCTTGGGCGTAGTCTTTAGCGAATGCATTGATATCAAGCATAGTATCGTTTTGTGTTTCTGAAGAAATTATTCCTGTAATTGCTGATTCGTCACTTCCGTGCGGATCTGCAACTTGCGATTGTACAGCAAGTATGCCTATAAAAAAAAGGAAGGGTAGAAGGAATGCTATTTTTGATTTCATGGTATTTGATTTTTATAAGTATCTATGGTCTTTTCTCTCTGTTCTATCATCTCAATAAATAATATTCTCCAAAATCTTTCCCAGGTTGCTTTCAGCCATTGGTATTTTTCGATCTGATGCAAAGATTTGTTGAATTTCGTTTTTTAGTTGGCAAACTTCCAGTTCAGAATACTCATGTTTTTCCAAAGCATCCTGAATTTTTTCAAGACTTTCATCTTCATCATCATTTTGAAATTCCCGATACATTTTATCGAAAATTTCGTTAGTGGTTTTTGTTTTTATAAGTCCAATTTCTTCCTCTTGCTCTATTTTATCTGCTTTTGCACATAGAATTAGAATATAGGTTTTCAGTTCTTCTTTGCTCCAGTGTATTTCGCCAGTTTTCATAACTATGCTTTTTAGATAAATACTATAATGTGAAAATGTACGGTGTGGCAAGGCCATACCGTACATTTTATTTAAAGAGGCTATTTTTTAGGTGTAACATTTATCTCACCACTTGTGCCGCTCAAATCTGCGCGGAATACCCACAATTCGGATTCGCCACCATCGGTAACTTCATACCAATCCTTTAAAAATTGGTCCCAACTTCCATTGCCATATACTTCGTCAAATTTTTTGTCTATCCCATTGTTTTGGCTAAACTCTCCCATATTTTCGTAAAAAGAAACTACAGCAAGATCCTTACCTTCCTTGGTGCTGGAAAATTCATTGGTGTAAATTCCGTAGGTTTCATTTGGGAGTTTCTCGGTGTAAACCTTGTGTATTTTTTTTACTAATGCCATAGCTTCTTTCATTTTTCCACGCTTTACATCATAATAGTCCACCACAAGATTTTTAATGGTCATGTTCTTTGCAAATCTTGATGCTTCTGGAATTGCTTTCCAATAGGTTTGGCTGCCTTCGGGCATCATGTATTTTAATACGTTGTTAATCCAGTCTGCATCATGCCCGTCTTTTTGGGCTGGCCTATTTTCCATGGCACTCCAAAGGGTTGGGCCCATACTCCATATGTAGCTACCGGCGTTAGGGCCACTGGAAATCCAAAATACGTCTGCTCCATAGGCGCCTTCTGCATGATATTTTTTGTTGTGTGCCGCTAGACCTGCCTCAAACTGTGTGACTTGAGCGGGATTTGGCGTCAACAGTGCATTTTCGAATACACTATATTCGGTGCTGTTTTGCGATACTGCCAATAGTGGTAGTAAAAGCATTGTAAAAATTAATTTTCTCATAATGTTTCATTCTTTGTTCGTAATTAGCGAACAGGTTAGTATTTAATTTTTCGCTTAATAAACTGGGGAGTTTATGATGAAAAGTTTGATGGCTTAATCCAATAATTTTGCGTTATAATAAGCCGTTTCCGAAGTTATTTTTCCATCTTCATTAAAATTCATTTGATAATGAATAGGCATAGTAATCGCTTTTTTATCAGATTTTCTGATGAAATTTATGTTCCACCATGACTGCACCACGCGGGCGTCGCCCATTTCGTAATGCAAATAATCTGGATAGCCCACCATATCAATGCTGGCAACATCAAAATTTTCCAAGATCTTTTTGTCCACATCTTTTTGTTCCACTAAAGAAATGCTTTCAAAAGTTGGCGAACTTGAATCTATAAAGCGTACATCTTTATCATAAAAGCTATATGCCTTGTCCCAGTCATTGTTTTCTATGGCATACATCATTTTCCGAACGGTGTTGATGTTTTCGTGATGGTTGTAGATAGTTCCGTTTGTTCTATCTGCAAAGCTGGCCCTTATTTCATCTATTACACTACCATTGTTATAGGTAATGATATTCTTTATTTTATTGTTCTTGGTAAGTGTGTATAGGCGATGGGAAGCGGCGGTTATTTTTACACCCGTTTCCTTATCAACACCTTTCAGCAAATCCCAGGTCTGTACCCAAACATCATTGTTTGGATTGTCCTTTTTGTATTCAATGGCATCGGGATAGGAGCCTGGGTAAGGTACTATGGCATAATAATCCAACCGATTGAAGTAAACCATTTGGTTGTTCAAAAAAGCCTCTTTGTCCATTCCCTCGTCGCTTGCTCTGTTCGACGTGCCATTGAATGCCCTAAAATCCGCTGTTAAAAAGCTTCCCATTTTTGCTTTGTCACCAGCAACAGCAGCTTTTATAAATGCATTTACTGCATCGATTGCAGGATGTTCGTCATAGACGGTTCCGTTCTTTTTTTGTGCGTAGTTGATGAATGTACATAGCATCAATACTACAAGTACTACTTTTTTCATAATGTTTGAATTTTGTGCCAGCCAAAGGCCGACGGGTTAGAATTAATTTGTTTTTGTTAATTGAGAATGGTTTTAAAAACTGTTTTGTTTAATAGCTTTC
>JAGQYZ010000525.1:0-956 GCA_020435865.1 Aequorivita sp.
GTCTATAGCCAAATAATAACCATAACAGAGCAAGATACCAACGAGCCCATAGAGTTGGCAACGCTTACAAATGTAAAAACCAATCTTTATGCTATGACCAACTCCCAGGGGCAAGCAGATATTTCAGCATTTAAGGGAATAGAAAAGATTGAAATACGAAGCTTAGGTCATAAAACGATTATAAAAAGCTATGCCGAATTGGAATCGGAAAGCTTTACCGTTTCTTTAGAAATTTCCAATTTTGGGTTAGATGAAGTGGTTATTTCTGGTTCGCGTTGGCGACAGAACAGTGATGATGTGCCTTCAAAAATCATTTCTATTTCTGCGAAGGAAGTAGCATTGCATAATCCTCAGACTGCAGCTGATCTTTTAAGTGTTTCGGGGAAAGTGTTTATTCAGAAAAGCCAGCAAGGTGGTGGGAGCCCAATGATACGTGGTTTTGCAACTAACAGATTACTGTATTCTATAGATGGCGTACGGATGAATACCGCTATTTTCCGTTCAGGAAACCTTCAGAATATTATCAATTTAGATCCCTTTGCAATAGAAAATACCGAGGTGCTTTTTGGCCCTGGCTCAGTAATTTATGGAAGTGATGCCATTGGTGGTGTAATGAGTTTTCAAACATTGACCCCGCAGCTTTCATTATCAGATAAACCTTTTATCACCGGAAAAGCAAACGTACGTTATTCTTCTGCTAACAAAGAAAAAACAGGCCATTTTGATGTGAATTTGGGTTTTAAAAAGTGGGCATTTGTCAGCAGTATTAGTTCTTGGGATTATGATAATCTTCGACAAGGAAGCCACGGCCCCGAAGATTACATAAAGGATTATTATGTGCAAAGACAAGATAGCATAGATGTTGTAATAACTCAAGAGGACAAATTACTGCAAATTCCTTCAGCATATTCACAAATCAATATGATGCAAAAGATACGTTTTCAGCCAAATGAAAA
>JAGQYZ010000525.1:1023-3600 GCA_020435865.1 Aequorivita sp.
CATCAACGAGTTCGCGACGGATTGCCCCGTTATGCGGAATGGGCCTACGGCCCACAGATTTGGATGATGAACAATCTGAATATAAGCTATACTCCGAACTATTCAGTTTTTGATCAAATGAGCCTGCGTATGGCACATCAATGGTTTGAAGAAAGCAGAATTGACCGAACTTTCAATAAGACTGAACGTAATACGCAAAGCGAAGAAGTGGGCGCATATTCGGTAAACCTCGATTTTATAAAGGCAACTGGTGAGAAAAATATTTTTTTCTATGGTGTGGAATATGTGTTGAACGACGTGAATTCCGAAGGAGAATTAACCGATATTTCTACAGGTATTTCAGAAGTAGGTCCTGCCCGTTATCCAAAATCCAAGTGGCAATCCTTGGCTGCTTATATTACGGATGAATTTAAAGTGGCTGATAATTTTACTTTGAGTGGTGGAGCTCGTTATAATTACGTTTTGTTAGACTCTAAATTTGACACCACTTTTTATCCTTTTCCATTTTCCGAGGCGAATTTAAGTAATGGGGCATTTACGGGAAGCTTGGGGGGAGTTTACCGTCCAACTGATTCTTGGGTAGTGAGCGCAAACTTAGGTACAGCGTTTCGTTCACCCAATGTAGACGATGTGGGAAAAGTGTTTGACTCCGAGCCTGGAAGCGTTGTGGTTCCGAATCCAGACTTGAAACCAGAATACGCCTATAATGCAGACTTGGGTATTGCAAAGGTTTTTGGGGATGTTGTAAAAATTGATATTACTGGGTACTACACCTCCTTAAAAGATGCTTTGGTGCGAAGGGATTATAAATTAAATGGACAGGACAGCATTATGTATCAAGGCGAATTGAGTCAAGTACAGGCTATCCAAAATGCAGCTGTTGCTCACGTGTATGGAGTGCAAGCTGGTGTTGAGGTAAAATTGCCAAAAGGCTTTGGTTTTTCTACAGATGTGAACTTCCAAAAAGGCGAAGAAGAATTGGACAATGGAGAAACGAGTCCGTCGCGCCATGCTTCTCCGTTTTTTGGTGTTTCACGTTTAAACTATAAAGTAGGTAAATTGAGTATGGAGATGAACGTTAATTACCAAGGAAAAAAAGATTTTGATGATCTTCCGGAAGAGGAAAAAGGAAAAACGGAAATCTATGCTTTGGACAAAAATGGTAATCCTTTTGCCCCAGCTTGGTATACACTTAATTTTAAAGCTTTATATAAGATAATGGATAGTTTTGATATTAGCGGTGGTATTGAAAACCTGACAGATCAACGTTATCGCCCTTACAGTTCGGGTATTTCAGGTGCGGGAAGAAATTTCATTCTTTCATTGTTGGCACATTTTTAGGGGGTAATATATAGCAATTATGTTTTTGAAAAGGAAGATATTCTTTTTTGTTTTTTTAGTATCTTTGGCATAAGCCTTTGGCTTATTTTCTCCCCAATTAATTTGAGAAAACCCGCACTAAAATGGTGCGGGTTTTTGATTTTTTAGTGTTTTAAAATAGAAAAATCAGGCAAGAAGCTTAGTTTTGTCTTTTGGAATCTTGCTGTAATAATGAATCCCAGCAAGCATAAAAATTGTTTTTACCCTTTCATTCTCCTTGCAGAATAATATAATTTCTTTGTTTTTTTCACGTGCTTTTTCACTTGCAATGTAAAGCATGTAGGCACCTGCAGCATCAAACATTTCCAGAGGATCTAAATCTACAATCAACGATTGGGTCTTATCCAATGCAGTTTCTATCTTAAATTGAATTTCAGAGAGATTGCCGCTGTATAATTTTCCTTTTAAACTTAAAAAATGATTCGTAAAAAAACTTTGTAATAACATACCGAGTGATTAAATATTAATGATCACATAGGTTTTACGTAGGAATTTAAGGGCAAAATTAATTTGGGGGAAAGAAAAAAAAATAATTTAAGCGTGAAAGTACAAATTATTGTGGAAACAACTTTCAGAAAACCTGTGCGAAGATGGCTACCAAACTGTTAAAAAAAATATAAAGCAAATGATTTATAATATTCCAGAACTTCCACCCAATCCACTTCTTTTTAATAGTTTTGCAGCCTTAAAAAATAACTATGATTTCAATAGACGGATTGGCGGTAGAGTTTAGTGGAGAAACACTTTTTAGTGATGTCTCTTTTGTTGTGAACGAGAATGACAAAATAGCCCTAATGGGGAAAAATGGCGCAGGAAAAAGTACGATGATGAAAATAATAGCAGGCGAACAAACTCCAACTCGTGGAAATGTACGCGCACCGAAAGATGCTATTATAGCTTATTTGCCTCAGCATTTGCTTACTAATGATAATTGTACCGTTTTTGAGGAAGCATCAAAAGCCTTCAAGCAGATTTTTGAAATGCGGGACGAAATGGACCGTCTCAACAAAGAACTTGAAACCCGAACCGATTACGAAAGTGACGCATATATGAATATCATCACCAAAGTGGCGGAGCTAGGCGAAAAGTATTATACACTCGAAGAAATAAATTACGAAGCGGAAGTAGAAAAAGCTTTACGCGGACTCGGTTTTAAAAGAAGCGACCTGCAACGCCAAACTTCGGAATTTAGTGGCG
>JAGQYZ010000526.1 GCA_020435865.1 Aequorivita sp.
AGCGCAGCAACACATAAAAATGTATCGAGGCCACCCCAAATACAAACCCACCCATTATGGAAAACCGTAAGACAGGCTTTTAAACCGCCCACCTACGCTATACATCTTCGCTAAAGCTACAATGCACAAAGAAGCTTCGGTGGCCAAAGGGGGAGAATACCAAATATAAATCTTTTTTGCTTTATGCTATAGGCTTTAAGCTGTAGGCTTTAAGCTAGAAATATCCTTCAAATTTATTAATTAGGTCTCTTTGGCCTTCAAAAGATTCCGTAGAAAATGAATTTATTGGAGGAGCAAGCAAAAATCCTTCTTTGTAAAGATTATTGTCATAAATACAAAACAATAAATAATTAACTCACAATCTTAGCATTACCAAGTTTTACTTTTGCGCCGGAAATAAAGAAATTTTCAGGAATCTTTTCGTAAGCCAAGCGTTTTTTGATTCTTTTTTGGGCAATGCAAAAAAGAAAAAGATACTTACCTCCAATTACGGAACTCCGTATGATTATGTTTTTAAATTGGAGAGAATACCAAATATAACATGTTCTTCAAAACATTCTCGTGTATAACTAATACAATTTACTGTTTAGAAGTTACCGTTTTAACTCACCGCTTCTTATAAAAATTAACCCGCCCTTTCTTACTTACCTTCAACTTCCCTTCATCAACTTTTCTATTTAAAATTACAGATACAACAGGAGTATTTGTTTTTATTTTATATACAGCAGCAAGTTCCTCAACAACATCTTTTGTGGTGCGGTCCTTCTGGAAATATTCAGTTTCTATTATACTATCTATTCTTGGGGTAATACGGCTTTTCTCTTTTCTTGGCTCAGAAAGTTCAAAAAGAGGTTTGAGTTTAATCTCAATATCAACCATATCTTTTGGATGTAAATTAATGGCAATGCACACGGCAAAAAAGTTAGAAAGATATGTTTCTTTGCCATTTTCAATATTACGAATGGTAGCAGCTGTTAGACCAGTCATCTCGGCAACATCCTCTGGTTGCAAATCTTGACTTATGCGTTGCGTTTCAATTCTTTTACCTATGGTCGCTAAGAGCGTTTTAAGAGTGTCATCTTCCATAGTTTAAAAAGAATAATAATGACAACAACAAAAAATATGTTGAAATTATAATTTGTTGTTAATTAAAGATTTTATATATTTGAATTTGAATAATAAATTTGCGTTTCTTCTAAAAACAAAATATTAGAAGCTTTCGCTTTGAATCTCGATCTGAAAACTGGTAATTTTATAGCAACGAGAGGATAAGCAGATTGCTCACGACCCGGGACGTGGGCTCTCTTATCGTTGCAAGGTATACCAGTACCCCAGATTGGTAAGTGGAGTTCCATGTCCTTTTGTATTGGGCTTGGTCGCTATTTCTTACCTCAACTTTCCTTCAAGGCGTTTTTCGTGAATTGTGATTAGTGAATCGTGCATAGTCGGTTAACAGTAGTGGCATTGTTACGTAGCTAAAGTGATTTAATTACTAATGAGGTTTTTACTGCGCTCAACCGGACATGCGTCTCACGACCAAAAAAATGACCCGCTCCTAGTTTTAGACGACCATCGGAGCAGGCCAGTAGTTAAATGAATACTAAACTTAACTGATGCAAAATTATGAAAAATAATTACAGGCGAAGCTATGCCTTTGCACTATCTTTTGCCCTTTTCCTAACCTACAACTCCCCTACCTTTTCACAGAACCTGCCACTAAAAACCATTAGTGGAACGATTACCGATGGCGCGGCCCCGCTTAGTGGTGTGAACGTGCTGGTAAAGAACAGCGCCCGGGGGAGCATTAGCGATCTGGAGGGGCGGTACTCCGTAAGTGCCTCCGCCAACGATACGCTGGTGTTTACGTATGTGGGCTATAAAACGCAGGAAGTTGCGGTTGGCAACAGCCAAATTTTAAATGTTGTTATGGAGGTGGATGCCCAGGCTTTGGATGCGGTGGTTATAAATGCGGGCTACTACAAAGTTACCGATAGGGAGAAGACGGGGAGTATCGTTCGGGTTACCGCCAGGGAGATTGAGAACCAACCCGTCTCCAATCCCCTTGCCGCTATGCAGGGCAGGATGGCGGGAGTTAATATTGTACAGACTACAGGTGTCCCTGGTGGCGGATTTTCGGTACGTATCCGTGGCCGCAATAGTATTCGAGCTGATGGCAGTGAACCGCTCTATATTGTGGATGGTGTGCCCTACCCTTCCCAAACGTTGGGAGATTATAACCTTTCCCCTGTCATTGGGGATGCCCAGAGTGCCTTGAATGGTATAGACCCAAACAATATTGAAAACATCGAGATTTTAAAGGATGCCGATGCCACCGCAATCTATGGTTCCCGAGGCGCCAATGGGGTTGTGCTAATAACTACAAAAAAAGGGAAGGGCGGAAAAACCACCTTTAAGCTGGGAAGCAGTACGGGTGTTGGAACAGTCACGAGACGTATGGATTTGCTCAACACAGAGCAATACCTTGCCATGCGCCGTGAGGGATTTGCAAATGACGGCATTACGGAATATCCTTTTAACGCCTATGACGTTAATGGCACTTGGGACCCAGATCGCTATACCGATTGGCAGAAGGAACTCATTGGAGGAACGGCTTACTACCACGCCGCAAGCGCTTCCATAACGGGTGGCGGTGCGTTTACGCAATTTTTGATAAACGGCAATTATCGGGAAGAATCTACCGTATTTCCAGATGATTCCAAATATAAAAAGGGTGCCGTATTGGTAAACCTCAACCACGCCGCTCCAAACGATAAATTTGATATCCAATTTAGCGGAAACTATGTGTTTGACACCAATGATCTACCTCCCTCCAGTCTTGTTAGGGAAGCCTTAACCTTACCACCGAACGCACCAGACTTATATACAGCGGATGGGGAATTGAATTGGGAAAACGGCACCTTTAAGAATCCACTTGCGGCCTGGAATGGCGAATACTTATCGGCAACAAATACGTTAACCGCCAATACGGTATTGACCGCTAGGCCTATCAAAAACCTTATGCTAAAAGCAAATCTGGGGTATGTTGCCAATACACTGGAAGAAAGTAGAACTGCGCCGCATACTATTTACGATCCAGCTTTTGGGTTGGACAGTAGTTCGTCCTCTCTTATCCTAAACAATGGTTCCAGAACATCTTGGATTGTAGAGCCACAAATAGGCT